>JAGLYS010000033.1 GCA_023132105.1 Caldifarciminota bacterium | reverse complement strand
ACTAAGAATAAGCTCAGCGTTCATTAAAGGCCTTCTGTCCGGGAAGAATATAAAATTTATTTCGATATCAACGGTTTATGCAATGAGTTTTCATTATAAGGATTCAAAAGAGAATATTGGCATTGTATATGATATAAGGCATGATAAGATAGTATTTATGGACAATAGGCACTTCAATGAAAGGATTTTATCGATTAGTGCTCTAAGTGAAATAGATTGGTATAATTACAAAGTTACAGGTAATGGGGTTGATTTGCTTGAAAAGGAAGGTGTATTGATTGGTGAAAATATTCTTCAAGACGGCATTACAGTACCATCGGGTTTGGATGTGGCTAAAAGCGGGTTAAAGATGTATAATGAACATGGAGCACAAGATTTAATAATGTACGAACCGAGATATTTTAAATAATTGACATTAAATAGTCAATTTGATATATTACTTTTGAATTATCATTAAGGATGGATAATATATGGCAAATGTGAAGTTACAAAATGTTACAAAGGTATATGACAACAATGTGCTTGGTGCAAAAGATATAAATATAGACATCAAAGATGGTGAATTTGTTATTCTTGTAGGTCCTTCAGGTTGTGGTAAAACCACAATACTAAGAATGATTGCCGGTCTTGAAACTATCACCGATGGAAAGGTGTCTATTGGCGAAAGGGTTGTTAATGACCTAATGCCTAAGAATAGAAATGTATCAATGGTTTTTCAAAATTATGCATTGTATCCTCATATGACGGTAAGGGATAATCTATCATTCGGACTTCGAATTCAAAAGATCAATAAGAAAGAAATAGAAAAAAGAATAAGTTGGGCAGTAGAAGTATTAGGGATAGAAAAATTATTAAAGAGAAAACCAAAAGAGCTTTCAGGTGGACAAAGACAGAGAGTTGCTGTTGGCAGGTCTATAGTAAGAAAACCTGATGTATTCCTTTTTGATGAGCCTTTAAGTAATCTTGATGCTAAAATGAGAGTTGAAATGAGAAGTGAACTGTTAGGACTTCATAACAGGTTAAAGGCAACAATGATTTATGTAACACATGATCAGGTAGAAGCAATGACAATGGGTGATAAAATTGTTGTTTTAAAAGATGGAGAAATCCAGCAAATAGCACATCCAATCGAACTCTATAGGAAACCTGATAATAAATTCGTTGCAGGATTTATTGGTAGCCCACCTATGAATTTTATCGACGGGGAAATTAACATCGAAGATGGGAAAAGCTATTTTGTGAATAATCAAATACATATAGATATAAGTGATAAGTATAAGAATATCAAACCGAATAAATGCACACTTGGCATTCGCCCGGAAGATATCATCGATAGTGAGATAGAAGAAACGGATAATTCTACGAATCAAATGATTGCAAAGATAAAAATTGTCGAAATGCTGGGGAATGATGCGATAATACATTTTAAATATGATAATAATAATTTCAAAGCTATCGTAGACCTTTTAGATAAATATGTATATGATGCAGATTTTAAATTTGTATTTAAAAAAGATAGAATATTTCTTTTTGATAATGATGGAAGAACTATAGGATAAGGATTTATGGTGAAAAAGACGGTAAAAATAGAAAATAAACTTGGTCTTCATGCAAGGCCTGCGACACTAATTGTTAAAACGGCATCTAAATATAAATCCGAGATAAACATAAAAAAAGATGATATTATTGTTAATGGTAAAAGTATAATGGGAGTAATGATGCTTGCAGCTGAAAATGGAAGTGAAATTGAAATTATTTGTGAAGGAAACGATGAAAAGGAAGCTATTGATGCGATTTCAAAGATAATTAAGGATAAATTTTATGAAGACTAATAACATAATATTCAGAGGCATTCCGATTTCACAAGGCATATATTTAGGAAAATCATTTGTTTTTAACAGGTATAAATTAATGCCCAGATCAAAAAATGGTATTGTGGATATTGACAGGGAACTGCAGCAATTGCAAAAGGCTTTTGATGATGCAAAGGTTGAAATAGAAGAGATGAAAAAGCATATTGGAGATATTTTAGGTAAGAAATATAGTGATATTCTTAATGCACAGATATTATTTCTCGAAGATAACGAATTACATAAATTAATCAAATTAAATATAGAAGAAAAGAGAATGAATGCTGAAATGGCTTTTAAGAGCGTATTAAGGAATTATATAAATAGCATAGAAACTCAAACTTCAAATGAATATCTAAAAGATAGAGCTTTGGATTTTAAAGATATTGGAATGAGGGTAATTGATAAATTAAGCGGGATATTAACATCTAATATTAAGGAATCCAGGAATAAGATTGTTATTTCCGATGATCTTTCGCTTACAGAGCTTTTAAAATTATCTCGGGAGAAGATAACCGGTATTATTCTCGAAAATGGAGGAAAGACAAGTCACTGTTCTATCGTTGCTAAAGCACTTGAAATCCCTATGACCATTCAGGTTAAGGGTATTTTAAGCGTTCTTAAAAGTGATAAAAATATTATTATAGACGGAAGGAATGGTGTTGTCATCGTTAACCCAAATGAGAATACAAGAAGACAATTTGAGAAGAAGAAAATGGAATATATCGATGAATTGAATGATTTAAAGGGTATAAGAGATCTTGAAGCAACTACAATGGATGGAGTCAAAATTAATTTGGCAGCAAACATTGAAATGCCTCTTGAAGTAGATATTGCTTTGCACAATGGAGCAAGGGGGATAGGTTTATATCGAACGGAATTTTTATATATTGAGAAAGGATACCCGCCTACGATTAACGAGTTATATATGGACTACAAACAGGTAGTTGAGAAAATCAATCCGAATTCAGTAATAATAAGAACCGTTGATCTTGGTGCAGATAAATTATTTCATGATATATATTTAGGGAAAGAGCATAATCCATTTCTTGGGTGGAGAGGTATTAGAATATGTTTGGCGAAAGAAAAAATTTTCAGAGAGCAGATAAAAGCGATATTAAAATCATCTCTTATAGGAGATGTGAAAATTATGCTTCCAATGGTATCAACAGTAGAAGAGGTCGAAAGAGCAAGAGAAATTATTGATGATGTTAAAAAGGAGATTGATTACCCCGAAGATAAGCATATTGATATTGGCATTATGATAGAGGTGCCTTCTGCAGCCTTAGTATCAGATAAATTAGCACCTATAGTCGATTTCTTTTCGATTGGTTCCAATGATTTAACTCAGTACACATTAGCGGTCGATAGGAATAATTATAGAGTTAGTTATCTTTATGATTCTTTACATCCGTCTGTCTTGTCTTTAATAAAAATGACTATAGATAATGCTCATAAGAATAGTATTTGGGTAGGCGTATGTGGTGAAATGGCAGCCGATCCTTTTGCTATTCCTGTTTTACTCGGACTGGGAGTGGATGAGCTTAGTATGACTCCTCTCAATATCCCTATTGCAAAAAAAATTATAAGAACAATGTCAATTTCCGAAGCAAAAATCATTGCAGACAGAGCGTTAAAGTTTAATAACGGAGAACAAACAAGAGAAGATATAAAAAAAGGGGTACTTGAGAAGTTTATATCATTGAAGAATATATACTTCCCCAGGAGTGTTAATGATGATATTATCTAATGAAAAAATTTTGAAGATGACAGTCGATTTTCCTAAAGAATTTAATGAAGGAATTAACGATAACTTCGTCACTTTGAAATTCAAACCGATAAATATTTTCTATTCGGGAATGGGAGGATCGGGTGTATGTGGAGAAGTAATAAAAAATCTTTTAAAATCCAAGAATATTCAGGTTCACATTAACCATAGTTATGATTATTTTTCCAATAAATTTTCCGGGAATGATATTCATATATTTTCAAGTTACTCCGGCAATACGGAGGAAACATTAACTGCTTTTAGAAAAGCAGGTAATATTGAAAATAGATATATAATTACTTCAGGGGGGAAATTGGAAGAAATAGCAATGGAACAAAATTTGCAAGTCATTAAATTAAAAAAAGGTTATCAACCGAGAATTATTTTTCCCTATACACTTGGTGCAATATTGACATTCCTGAACTATTTCAAAATGCATCAGAATGTTGAGCCCAAGATGATAGTTAAACACCTGAAGGTAATAAAGAATGATAGTTTGGTGCATGAAAAATTAAAGCAAATTGCAATGAGTATTGAAGATAATATAGTTTCAATATTCAATTCATTTGATATTACGGGAGTAGCCCTAAGATTGTCTGCACAAATGAATGAGAACTCAAAACTATATACCCATATCTCAAATTTCCCGGAATGCAATCATAACGAGATTCTTGCTATGGAACATATGAAAAAATTACCGTTAAAAGCAATATTTATCGAATCAAAATATGATTATGATCGAATTAAGATTAGAATGGATATTATTAGAAATATGCTGAAAAATAACGGGATTGAAATATTTTGCTTAAAAACGGATTCTGTTAATTATCTTGATGAGGTAGTTTCGCTTATATATATGGGTGATATGTTGAGTGTGTATACAGCGATAAATAGAGGTGTAGTTGCAGGAGATATTGATGAGATTGAGGACTTAAAGAAGGAGTTAAAGAAAAGATGAAAGTAATAATACCCGCAGCAGGTAGAGGGACCAGACTGCAACCGCATACATTCAGCATACCCAAACCATTAATAAGATTTGCCGGTAAATCGATGCTTGAGCATATAATCGATAATATTGAGAAAGCAAAGATATCGGAGTATATATTTATTGTCGGTTACTTAAAAGAGGCATTTGTTAAATATTTCGATGGAAATATTAATGGAACAAAACTGTCTTATGTCGATCAACTTGAGCAAAAAGGACTGGCAGATGCAATATATAAAGCGAAAGGATTATTTAAGAAGGATGAAGAAGTGTTAATAATACTTGGAGATACACTTTTTGAAGCTGATATAGTTAAACAGATAAAGAAGGATGAATCTTTTATCTGTGTTCATAAGGTAGACAATCCGGACAAATTCGGAGTGGTTTATATAGATGAAGATGAATATATTACAGATCTTATAGAGAAGCCAAAAGAATCGAAATCCGATTTAGCGGTTGTTGGAATATATTATTTTAATTCAGCATTTAGTTTATTCAGGAGTATAGATTTTATTTTAAACAATAATATAAAAACAGCCGGAGAATTTCAAATCACAGATGCATTGAATTACTTTGTAAAAACCGGAGGGAAGTTACGTGCCGTAACAATTGATAAATGGTATGATTGTGGTAATAGGGAAAAACTCATAGAAACTCAAAGATTATATATTAAAAGATATAATAAGCATATGTTATATAATAATAGTTCCATTATTGAACCAGTATATATTGACGAGTCGGCAATTGTTGAAAATTCGATAATCGGTCCGTATGTTTCTATTGATAAAAATGCTTTTATTAAAAATTCAATTATTTCAGATACAATTATCGGTATATCATCACACCTGGAAAATGCCAATATAAAGTCGTCGGTAGTGGGTGATGAATCCAGATATATAAATATTCCGGAAAGTATTGACCTTGGCAGTAAATCGGAGATTACAAAAGGAGGCATAGAATGAACAAAGTACTATTAACTTCTGAATCAGTTGCAGAGGGGCATCCTGATAAGATGTGTGATATTATTTCCGATTCGATATTAGACAGACTAATTGAATTGGATAAAGATGCAAGGGTGGCATGCGAAACGCTAATAACAACAGGTCTTGTTTTTGTATCGGGAGAAATTACAACCAAAGAATATGTTAATATCAATGGGATTGTAAGGCAAGTAATACATAATATCGGTTATACGGACCCGAGTTATGGCTTCGATTATGAAACCTGTGCTATTATTAATTCGATTCAGGAACAGTCCCCTGACATTGCATTGGGAGTCGATATCGGAGGTGCGGGGGATCAGGGTATGATGTTTGGTTATGCATGCAATGAAACGGAAGAATTGATGCCAATACCAATTATGATGGCTCATAAACTTGCGAAACAGCTTTCCAATGTAAGAAAATCTTCACAATTGCCTTATCTTAGACCTGATGGGAAGACTCAGGTAACATTTGAGTATGAAAATGATAAACCTAAAAGAATCGATACTATAATTATTTCAGCTCAGCATAATCCGGAAGTAAAGGAAGAGGAGATAAGGAAAGATATTATTGAATATATAATTAAGCCTATAATTCCAAATAGTCTGATTGATAAGAATACAAAATATTTTATAAATCCGACAGGCAGATTTGTAGTAGGTGGCCCCAATGCTGATACCGGTTTGACAGGAAGAAAGATAATGATAGATACATATGGTGGACTTGCCAGACACGGAGGAGGGGCATTTTCAGGAAAGGATCCGTCAAAAGTGGATAGATCGGCTGCATATGCCGCAAGATATGCAGCTAAAAATATCGTAGCAGCGAAATTAGCAAAGAAAATAGAGATTCAATTATCCTATGCTATAGGAGTAGCTGATCCAATATCCATTTCAATAAATACTTTTAAAACAGGTACGATTGAAGATATAGAGATATTAAAGATTATTAGGAACCTTTTTGATTTTACACCTCTTGGGATAATTGACATGCTTGACCTTAAAAAGCCAATATATAAGTATACAGCATGTTATGGACATTTTGGTAGAACGGAAAAGGGTTTCACATGGGAAAGAACGGATATGGTAGATAGAATATTACAGGAGGCAGGTAAGTAATGAAATATACGATAAAGGATATTGGTTTTGCAGATGAGGGTATAGAAAGAATAGAATGGGCAAGTAGGCATATGCCCGTACTAAAGAAATTGGAGATTGAATATAAGGGCTCTAAGCTATTTAAAGGGAAAAAAATTGCAGCATGTTTACATGTTACTTCGGAGACGGCAAATTTAATGATACTTTTAAAGAATGTTGGCGCTGAAGTTGCTCTTTGTGCTTCGAATCCTTTATCTACACAGGACTATGTTGCAGCTGCACTTGTGAAATATTACAATATCCCTGTATTCGCATGTTATGGAGCGACAAAAGAGGAATATTATGATCATATAAATTCAGCATTGGATATAAAACCTGATATAACAATGGATGATGGTGCGGATCTTGTGTCGACCATTCATACGGATAGAAAAGAGCTAATAGATAACATTATAGGTGGTAGTGAAGAGACTACAACAGGTGTTATTAGACTGAAGTCCATGGCAAAAGATAAAGCTCTCAGATATCCGATTATAGCAGTTAACGACTCAATGACAAAGCATTTATTCGATAATCGTTATGGGACAGGACAGAGTACTATTGATGGTATTTTGAGATCTACTAATTTCTTGATTGCGGGTTCTACATTTACTGTTGCAGGATATGGCTGGTGCGGAAGGGGGATTGCCATGAGGGCGCAAGGTCTTGGAGCTGATGTGATTGTTGCAGAAGTAGATCCCGTTAAAGCCCTTGAAGCAAGGATGGATGGATATAGAGTTATGCCGATGAAGGAAGCTGCATTTTTCTCCGATATTATAGTAACAGCAACAGGTGATATAAATGTTGTATCGGAGGATACAATTAAAAATATGAAAGATGGGTGTATAATAGCAAATTCAGGGCATTTTAATGTTGAGATAAATGTTGATTATTTGGAAGAACATTGTAATTCTAAAAAAGTAATAAGAGAATATGTTACCGAATATGATATATTTGGTAAAAAGATATTTCTACTTGTAGAAGGAAGACTTGTTAATCTTGCATCAGCGGAAGGGCATCCTGCAATGGTGATGGATATGAGTTTTGCCGATCAGTTTTATGCAACCAAATATCTGATTGAAAATGCAGGAAAGATGAACCCGGATGTTTATGTGTTACCTGAAGAGGTAGATAGAAATGTAGCATTTGATAAACTCAATACAATGGGTATTGAAATAGATACTCTTACCGATGAGCAAGTTAAGTATTTAAGTTCGTGGAATATAGGGACATAATCAACAAATAATTAAGAGACCCGACATCTGGATCCCTTGACAAAATCACTAAATACATATAATATTCCCGATAAGGAGTATAGATGAGAGTATTATCAGGTATACAACCATCAGGTTCTCTTCATATAGCTAACTATTTTTCAATGATGAAGAGAATGATTGAGTTTCAGGAAGAAAATGAATTGATTTGCTTCATTGTAAATTATCATGCTCTTACCACTGTTTTCAATAAAGAGGAGCTGAGCAAAAATACGATATCAGCAGCAATTGATTTTTTATCACTTGGTATTGATCCTGAGAAGTCCATATTTTTTGTTCAATCCGATGTTCCTGAAGTATTGGAACTAACCTGGATTTTATCTAATGTGACACCGGTAGGGTTACTACAAAGAGCTCATTCATATAAGGATAAGATAGCAAGAGGAATACCGGCTAATCATGGTTTATTTAGTTATCCGGTTCTTATGGCAGCCGATATATTGATCTATAAACCGGATATCGTTCCTGTTGGTAAAGACCAGAAACAGCATGTCGAAATTTCAAGGGACATAGCAATTAAATTTAATAATATATATGGAGATGTTTTTAAAATCCCGGAAGCCGATATAGAAAAGGAAGTGGCTTCGGTTACCGGCATAGACGGGCAAAAGATGTCTAAATCATATAATAACACTATTAAAATATTTGCTCCTATTGAAGAGATACAAAAATCCTGTATGAGTATTGTAACCGATTCAACACCTATCGATAAACCCAAGGATCCTGATAAGAGTGTTTTATTCGAGATATATTCCCTTTTCCTTGATTCGAATGAGAAAAAAGAACTAAGGGATAGATTCTTAAATCCGGGACTCAGATATGGTGATATTAAAAAGGAACTATACAAGAGGATTGTAAAATATTTCGCTCCTTTCAGAGAGAAAAGGGTGTATTATGAAAATCATAAAGATGATGTTTGCGATATTCTATCTGAAGGTGCAAAAAAAGCCCAATCAGAAGCAAGGAAAACACTTGAAGAGATAAAAGATGTTATAGGGTTAAATTATAGAAAGGCATAGAGGTGAAAATGAAAGATATATATATTGACAAAACCGCAATAGTAGATAATGGATCAAAGATTGGGAAAGGTACAAAAATATGGCATTTCAGTCATATAATGAAAGGCGCAATAATCGGAAATGAATGTTCACTCGGACAGAATTGTTTTGTTGGAGATCGAGCAGTTATCGGAAATGGAGTGAAAATACAAAATAATGTTTCTGTGTATGGTATGGTGACAATCGAAGATGATGTTTTCGTCGGTCCATCTGCTGTATTCACAAATGATCTGAATCCGAGAGCTTCATATCCTAAAAATGGGGATTGGGTGCCAACTCTAATAAAAAATGGGGCTTCGATAGGAGCTAATGCAACAATCGTCTGTGGAACTACAATAGGAGAATGGTCTTTTATAGCCGCAGGGGCTGTTGTTACAAAGAATGTGCCTGATTTTGCATTGGTTGCAGGTGTTCCTGCTAAGATTATCGGATGGATGTGTGAATGTGGAGAAAGATTAAGCTTTGATGTAGAAAGCAAGGACCAAAAGGAAATCATTATAAAC
>JAGLYS010000329.1 GCA_023132105.1 Caldifarciminota bacterium | reverse complement strand
GAATAGGGAATAGGGAATAGTGAATAGGGAGGAGATTCCTGTTTTCACAGGAACGACAGAGGGAGGAGAGGGAGATCCACCACGAATTCACAAATAACTGGGAATAGACATCAGACTTCAGACATCAGACATCAGCCGAGAGGAGAAAGAGAAAATTAAACACGAATTACACCAAGAGGAGGGGAAATAATTATTGCTTTAATTACACGAAAGAAATAACCAAGGAGAAGAGAGGGGATAAATTTTAAACTTATATTTCACTAATTGAGACTAATTGCACGAAAGGAAAGGGCAGACACAGGGGTCTGCCACTACAAATTTCGATTTACGATTTACAAAAAAAATCATGTCATTGCGAACGAAGTGAAGCAATCTCATAAGAGTAAATAAAGATTGCTTCGTCGTTTCACTCCTCGCAATGACAATGATGGTTTATAGTAATAGTCATGAAATAGAGACAGGATATGACGCATTTTTTGGATACGATGACAAAAAGGAGAAGATTCGCTGTTTTCACAGCAATGACAAAGGGGGAATGCAGGAATGACAGAGAAAAGGGGAATTATGAATAAAAGGGCGAGGAAGTAATACAAGGGAAGGAAAAACAGTGTATTCTCTTGACATTTGCTCTAAATTCTTATAAATTGAAAGATTATGGAGAAGAAATTTATAGCATTAAGGGGAATTAGAGTGCATAATTTAAAGAATATAGATGTAACAATCCCAAGGGGTAAATTGGTTGTTATAACAGGTGTTTCAGGTTCGGGTAAGAGTTCACTCGCGTTCGATACAATATATGCAGAGGGGCAAAGAAGATACATCGAATCACTTTCAGCATATGCTCGTCAATTTTTAGGTATGATGGAAAAACCTGATGTTGATTATATCGAAGGATTAAGTCCTGCAATCGCGATACAACAACGAACAATATCTCGAAACCCACGCTCGACAGTGGGAACCATTACAGAAATTCATGATTACTTGAGACTTCTTTTTACACATATAGGTATTCCCCACTGCCCAAAATGCGGTAGAAATATAACCGCTCAATCTCACGACGAGATATTGGAATCTATAATGACGATTCCGGAGGGAACAAGAATAATGATTCTTGCTCCTGTTGTAAAAGATAAAAAGGGGGAATTTAAAGCATTCTTGAAAAAGCTACAGAGTAAAGGATATGTCAGGACAAGGGTTGATGATATAATATATTCATTGGATAATAGAATAGAAATCGATCCTAAAAAGCATCATAACATTGAGATAATTATTGATAGACTGATTATGAAAGATTCAATAAAGAGAAGATTATCGGATTCTCTTAATATAGCATTAAATGAAAGTGGTGGGACTGTTATCATATATACACCTCAGGATAAGAGGGATGAATTTTTCAGTGAACATTTTGCTTGTCCGTACTGTAATATCAATTTGGGTGAAATTACTCCAAAAACATTTTCATTCAATAGTCCTTACGGTGCTTGCCCTACATGCAACGGTTTGGGAACTGAGATGGTACTTGATATAGATCTTGTGGTTGATATGGATAGGAGTATTCCCGAAGGGGCAATAATACCATTTGCCAATTCAAATAAAAATATGCTTACGCTGAGGAGACTCGCTAAAAGATATGAAGTTAATATCAATACCCAATTCAAAAAATTACCGGATGATTTTAAAAATGCCGTTCTATATGGGGATAATATATATGTTGGAGTGGCTGATTATTTAGTTAGAAAATACAATACGATAGATTCCGATTGGCTTAGATATGAGATTGAAAAATATATGGTTATTAAACCGTGTTCTGCTTGCAATGGTAAAAGACTTAAATGTGAAAGTCTTGCAATAACCGTGAACAAACTGAGTGTTGCCGATATAAGTGAAATACCAATAAACGAATCGCTTGCTTTTTTCAAGAATAAAATCAAGCTTACGGATAAGGAAAAAGCAATTTCGAAACAGATTCTAAATGAAATAATCAAGCGATTATCATTTCTCAATAATGTCGGTCTTTCCTATTTAACACTCTCGAGAAGAACCGATTCGCTATCCGGAGGGGAAGAGCAAAGGGTGAGACTTGCGACACAGATAGGTTCGGGTTTAACGGGGGTTTTATATATCCTTGATGAGCCAAGTATCGGACTTCATCAAAGGGATAATAAAATGCTTTTGAATACATTATTGCACCTGAGAGATCTTGGAAATACCGTAATAGTTGTAGAACATGATAAGGAGACGATAAGAACAGCAGATCATATTTTAGATTTAGGTCCCGGAGCAGGACACTTCGGAGGGGAAGTTGTCGGGCAGGGAACGGTAGAGGATCTTATCAATTCAAAGAAGTCATTAACAGGTGAATATCTTTCAGGAAAAAGAAAAATCAAAAAGCCAAAAAAAAGGCGTAATGGAATCAATAAACAGCTCACAATTATCGGAGCAAATGAAAATAATCTTAAAAATATAGATGTTTCTTTCCCATTGGGAACTCTAATATGTATAACAGGTGTTTCAGGTTCGGGTAAGAGTTCTTTGATATTCGATATATTATTCAATGCTCTTAAAAGATACTTTTATTTCTCCAGGACAGTTGTGGGAAAACATAATGAAATAAGAGGGGCAAAATATATAGACAAAGTGATATCCATAGATCAAAATCCGATAGGGAGAACAAGTCGTTCGAATCCTATAACATATACCGGAGGATTTACACCAATAAGGGAACTGTTTGCATCTACAAAAGAGGCAAAGATAAGAGGATATTCATTGTCGCGATTTAGCTTTAATGTTAAAGGAGGGAGATGCGAAGCTTGTACGGGTGAAGGATTGATAAAGAAGGAGATGCATTTTCTCCCTGACATATATGTGATATGTGATGTATGCAAAGGGAAAAGGTATAACAAAGATACACTTGAAGTAAAATATAAAGAAAAAAATATATATAATGTTCTTGATATGACGGTAAAAGAAGCTCAGAAGTTTTTCGAGGATATACCGCGTATAAATAAAAAATTACAATTACTCGTTGATGTAGGGTTAGGATATATTAAATTAGGGCAACCGGCTCCGACACTTTCTGGTGGAGAAGCACAGAGAATTAAACTTGCTAAAGAGCTGTCCAAGGTTGCGACAGGTAATACACTCTATCTCCTTGATGAACCGACGACGGGACTTCATTTTGAGGATATAAATATGCTTCTTTCCGTTCTGGACCGTCTTGTAGATAAAGGAAATACGGTTGTTGTTATCGAACATAATCTTGATGTGATTAAATCTGCTGATTATGTCATTGACCTTGGTCCGTATGGAGGTAAAGAGGGTGGATATATAGTGGCAAAAGGGACACCTGAGGAGATTGTAAAGACAAAGAAATCATTTACAGGTCAATACTTAAAATCAGTGTTATGAATCAAAATAATATAATCAAATATTTCAAATCCCTATCCGATATAAAGAAAATCATCTCTGAATTTCAAAATAGTGATGTTAAAATTAGCGGTGTGGAAGGAAGTTTTTATCATCTCCTTATAGGTTTGCTAAGAGATGAGATTCAAGGTTCATTTATTGTTATTGAAAAAGGTATGCTTAATTGTGAAAATGTTAAGACAGGTATTCGGACATATTTCCCCGACACAAATGCTTTCAGTCTTTACTATGAGGGGGAAGAGCTTTCTCCTGAACAAATGTGGGAACGTGTAAATGCTTTATATAACGAAAATTTTATTCGAAATGCAATAATTATTATTGATAGCAATCTGCTCGATGTGAAAATAAAAGCGAAAGATACAGTTATAGATAATATTATTCATCTAAATATCGACGATAAAATCGATTATGAAAATTTTCGGGAAAAGGTTATTGACGCAGGCTATGAGCATGTATCGATAGTTAGATCCATAGGAGATGTTTCTTTCAGAGGGGATATTATCGATATATATTCCATATCCGATGTTAAACCGGTAAGGTTGGATATATTCGATGATAAAATCGAAAGCATAAAGGAATTTGATATTATTACACAGAGAGGTGTCAGGGGTATTAAAGCATATACCATATACCCGATAATCAAAGAGGAGAACAAAGGTAGTGATAAATTGATGGATATATTCGAAGAGGGGACTCATATAGTTCAGAGAGATGAATATATTGATGAAAAATATAGAAAAAGGTTTAACATATTAGATATCGGTATAGAGGGGAATAGTTTGGAAACCGTATCGACATCTCCATTTTACGGCAACTGGAGGATGTTTAAGGAAAAAATCGATATATATAAGGATCATAATGTGATATTATTTGCCGAAACAGATATGGAGAAGAACCGACTGGAAGAACTTTTAATAAATTCCCCGCATATAAATATTGTTTTAGGAAAATTAAATGAAGGATTCATATACCCTGAGGGTAAAATAGCCATATTTTCGGACAGGGAAATTTTTGCAAGACGCTATAGAAGAAGGGATGTTAAATATGAGGAGGATGCAATTCCCATTGATGATATTTACTCAATGGATGTAGGGGAATATGTTGTTCACAGGGATTACGGTATAGGGAAATATGGAGGTCTTGGAAAAATAGATATAAATGAAAAAAACACAGAATGTTTTATAATATACTATCAAGGCGATGATAAGGTATATGTTCCCGTAGAACGATTGAATCTTATTTCTCAATATGTTTCCAACAAAGATCTACCTCCGTCTCTTTCTATAATAGGCAAGGAAATATGGGAGGAGAGAAAAAGGAAAGTAAAGAAAGCACTCAAGGAATTATCGGAAAGGATAATTAAGTTATATGCCGAGAGGGAGGTTAAAAGCAGATTGCCTTATATTCAAGATACTGATGAGGAGAGAATACTTGCAAGTTCATTCGAATATGAGGAGACCGACGATCAACTAAATGCAATCACATATATAAAAGAAAAAATGTACGGTAAGAATGTTATGGATGCCGTTGTTATTGGAGAAATCGGATATGGAAAAACCGAGGTGGCAATCAGGGCTTCACTCAAAGCTGTAATGAGTGGGAGACAGGTTGCTGTTCTTGTTCCGACTACAATTCTCGCAGAACAACACTTCAATCAATTTTCGATACGGATGAATGATTTCCCCGTTAATGTAGGTATGATTTCAAGACTTGTTCAAAGAAAGAAACAGAAAGAGATTATCGAAAGAATCAAGGATGGAAGGATAGATATAATTATTGGAACGCATAAACTTTTAAGTGAAAAGATAAAATTTAAAAACTTAGGATTACTTATAATAGATGAGGAGCACAAATTCGGGGTTAGCAATAAAGAAAAGATCAAATCCATGAAAAGTGATGTCGATGTAATCGAAATGACAGCTACACCAATACCAAGAACACTTCAAATGGCAATTTCCGGTTTTAGAGATATGGTAAAAATTCGTACAGCTCCACTGGGAAGAATGCCGGTTATTACAAAAATTATCAAATGGAATGATAATCTTCTTAAGGATTTGATACTACGGGAAATTGAGAGGGGAGGACAGGTATTTTTTCTTCATAATAGGGTCGAAACAATATTTTCCATTGCTCATAAGTTAAGCGAACTGTTGCCGGATGTTAGAATTGCCACTTCTCACGGAAAGATGAAACCGATAGATCTCGAAAATGTAATATATGATTTTATTCATAAAAAAATTGATATACTTGTTACAACAGCTATTATCGAATCCGGAATCGATATGCCAAATGTTAATACTATTATCATTAACAATGCTCAGATGTTCGGTATAGCACAATTACATCAGTTGAGAGGAAGGGTAGGAAGATCCGGGACACAGGCTTATTGTTATCTGGTAATCCCTCATAGTAAGCGATTAAATGATAATGCGGTAAAGAGGATTAATACTATTGCATCTTATTGGAGACTGGGTTCGGGTTATAAGTTAGCACTTAGGGATTTAGAAATCAGGGGAGCGGGAACATTGCTTGGAGAGAAACAACACGGTCATATAGCTGCCATAGGATATGAAATGTATATAAAGTTACTTGAAGAAGCTATGTCTGAAATACGAGGGGAAAGTATAAAGGATGTTATAGATACGGAGATAAATATTCCTGTAGAGGCTTATTTCCCGAGTAATTATATCGATGATCAGAAATATAGAACAGCAATTTACAGGCGATTGAATAACATTAATACATTGAAAGAGATAGATGAAATAAGAGATGAACTTGCTGACAGATATGGACAGATGCCACTCGCTGCCAATAATATCGTTGACATAATGAAAATTAAATTTATAGCGGGAAGGAAGGGGGTGAAAAATATCGATTACGGTAATGGAAAAATAATATTTGCATTTTACAGTGATTTTAAATTGAAATATCTTAAAAATAGCGATTTATTCGATTTGGCTGAGATTGTTAATACATTTCCCTTGACATTAGGTGTTATTTCAGATAAATATGATATACTTAAAAAGAGTAATATGTTATTGCAAAAAATTGAGTTATGTGATATTTAATAATGATTAAAAGGAGGTACAAGAATGTACAAGAGATCAATTTTATGGTTGGTGGTTATCGCAGTTATATTTTCGTTCACATTTTCTTCATGCACGAAAAAGGAAGAATTCAAAACAGTAATCAAAGTTGGTGACATTAATATTTCTAACCAGTTATTTGATAAAATAAAGGATAGTAGAATTAATGCTCATAAAACTAAAGAGGCAGTAGCAGAGGATATTATAAATACAATTCTTCTTGCTAAGTCTGCCGAGGAAAAAGGATATAACGACTCTATTGCAAAACAGATTAAGAATATAGAGATGGACATATTAAGTAATGCTCTATATGAAAAAATGATTATGAAAGGAACAAAGATTTCCGATAAAGATGTACTTAATGAGTATAATAAAAAAAGATATAAATATGGAGTAAATCAGATTGTTGCTCGCAATAAAACTACTATTGATTCGGCATATAAAGCATTAAAGAGCGGAACTGATTTTGCCGAGGTTTGTAAACAGTATTCGGTAGAAACTACAAGGAAAGATAAAGGCGGATCAATTGGCAAGGTGCTGGCAGAAAGATACAAAGAACCGTTTCAGAAGATACTATTATCTGCCAAGATTGGTAAATATTCAAAAGTATTTGAATATGGAAAGCAATGGTACATTATAATGGTTAAGGAAAAGGAAGAGAATAGGATTCAAGAATTCGATAAAATGAAAGAGAGTATAAAAAATAAACTTCTTGCGGATAAAAGATATACAAAAGCAAGGGAATTCATAAAGAAACTTGAAGACAATCAAAAGCTTGTTTATAATGACTCCAATATAAAGCATATAGCCGAAATATTCGGTACGCTCCCGGGAACTGTTGTAGATACAGAAAAGCTAACTGATGAGGATAAGGAATTGGTTATTGCCACATCTGCTCTCGGTGAATGGAAAATCAAAGATATATTAAAGTTAGAAGAAGAAAGGGGTGTAAAGATTCCTATTAATAACCCATTCACTTTAAAGGGTGCTTTAAAAAGGATCATGCTCAGCAATCAATTAAATAGTGAAGCAAGAAGGCATGGGCTGGATAAAAAACGGATTATTAAGGAAGAGATAGCATATGTGAAATATGGACAGTTGGCAAATAAATTTAAATTAAGTATAGAATATGAGCCAGGTGATAAAGATCTTCTTGAATACTATACTGCACATAAATCGGATTATTATGAAAAAGCGAAAGCCGACATAAGTATTATTACTGTGGATAGTAAAAAAGAAGCAAAGGATTTGATGAGTAAACTTACATCTAAAAATTTTGGCAGTTTGGCAAAAAAACATTCGAAGGATAATACAAGGTACAGAAATGGTAAATTAGAAAACTATATGAGTAATATGAGACCGGATTTGAATCTTAATGAATTGCCAATGAAGGGAAAGATAGGGAAAATATCAGGTCCGATAGAGGGTAAAAATAAATGGACTATTTATAAGATAGACAAACGATATCCGGGAAGGCAAAAAACATTTGATAATATTAAAGGAACAATTACATACTTAGTTAAAAATGAGAAAATCCAGGAAATGATTGATGAAACTACAAAATCAATGAGATCCAAATGTGATGTTTGGCAGGATGATCAATTTTTCACTAAAGGTATCGATACTACTAAAATAGAAAAACAGGAGAAATAATGAAGAGCAAAATACTACTTGTAGCGATTCTTATTATTACACTTGTGATAGCCGGTTGTAAAGGTGGAAACGCTAAAAAGAACAAAGAAAATGCGTTATGTGTCGTGAATGGTGAACCATTTACAATGGAAGAATATAATGAATTTATAGCTCAGTATCAGGAGCAATCCCAGGGGCCGGTTACTCCGGAAATCAAAAATCAAATAGTAAGTCAATGGATTAGCAATGAAATTTTATATCAAGAAGCTAAAAAGAATAAAGTGGATTGTGATAATGATGTAAAAAGAAAAGTGGAAATCCTGAAAAAGCAAATTATTGCTACGGAATACCTCAACAAAGTGTTAAAGGAAAAGGCACAGGTTACGGATAATGATATCCTTGATTTTTACAATATGCACAAAAAAGAATATGAAGTTTCGATTAAAATATCAAGAATTATGACATTTTCTTTGGATAAAGCACAAGAGGCGTTAGAGGAAATCAATAAAGGAAGATCTTTTTTGTCAGTAGCGAGAAAGTATTCGGTTGATTATAATCCACAACAGGGTATTACTATAGGTCCCTTCCAGAGAGGCGGAGCTTTAGCTCAGCTTCCTGAGATTGAGGATGCCGCATTTGCCCTTAAAAGTATAGGTAGTGTCAGTTCTGTTGTATCTACTAAATATGGTTTCTTTGTAGTAAAGCTCGTTTCCAGGAAAAAAATACAAAAGCCTATTTCTTTGGATTCGGCGAAAAATACTATTTATATTAAATTATCACTCAATAAACAGACAAATATATACAACACACTTCTCGATTCACTTAAGAGGAATTCAAAGATTACATTAAGTGTTACACCTTAGATTTGGTATATTTTATGCGTAAAGTGCTAATAGCTGTTTTAATTGTTATATTAACAAATACTTTATTTGCAGAGACCATTACGGATAATATTGAAGCTGTTGTAGAAGATGATGTAATAACAAGTGGAGAGTTGCAGATGCAGCTCTTCACTTACTTCGTTCAATTCGGCATCACAGATACAACACAAGTTATGAAAGATAGTCTCTCAAAAGTAATTCTTAATCAAATGATTTCAGACAAGGTAATAAATGTAATAGCAAAGAAAGATACGACGATTACTGTCGATAATAGTGAAGTTGAAACCGCATTAAGAGAATCTATAGATAATATTAGAAGTAATTTCCCGGATGAATCTGCATTTAAAAAATCTCTCAAGGAAGAAGGACTTACGATAGGCGAACTTAAGAGAAAATATAAGAAAAAGATAAAAGAACAAATATTAGTAAAGAAATATTTACAAAATACTATAAGTTTTATACCGGAAATTCCTCAGGAAGAGATTGATTCATTCTATAATATAAATAAGGATTCTATTCCAACGAATTACCCGGGTACTTATAAACTTTCACATATATACATTGTATATAAACCTGGAAAACACTCATTATCTCAGATAGAGAAAAAGATAAATAATATACTATCCGAGTATAACGAAAATGTATCTTTTTCTGCTCTTGTAAAAAAATATTCTGAGGATTCTTTAACTATCAATAATGGCGGATTATGGGGAAATGTTGGTAAAAAGGATATATTACCTGAAATATATGAGCAGATATCTGATATAGGAGAGGGACAGGTTAAAATAGTTCAGTCAAGACTGGGATATCATCTCATACTATGCGAGGGGAGATCGGAAGATAAATACATTTTAAGGCAGATACTTATTATTCCTAAAGTAACATCGAAAGATAGTCTTGAAATGAGACAAATTGCTTGTAAGGTTGATAGTTTGCTGAATAAAGGTATATCGTTTAAGAAACTTGTCGTTAAATACTCGGATGATTTACAAACAAAAGGTGTTGATGGATACCTTGGAGAATTTGAAGAGATAAAGATGAACCCGGAGCTTTTAAAACACTTGAAAGGTTTGGAAGGCGGTATGCATACTAATGTAATTGAAACGCCTTTAGGATTTGAAATTATCCATATCGATGAATATATAAGAGGGAAAGATATAACAACGGATGAGATAAAGAATAATATAAGAAATATGCTTTTGCAGAAAAAGCAGCAAAATCTTATTGACGAATTGGTTGTTAGACTTAAAAAAGATGTTTATATTGCTATAAATGAATAATTTTAACAGGATTGATGTTTTGCTTAAACGATTAGGTATTCTTAAATCAAGAGAACAAGCGAAATTAGCTTGTGAAAAAGGTAGAATTACAAGAGATGGAAAAAGATTAAAGCCATCTTCTCCTATCTATATCGATGATATTATTAAAATAGAATTTACGGATAGAATAATAGCATATAAATTGATAAATATTCCGGAGAGTAAGAATGTGAAAAAAACTAAATCAAAAGATTACTATCAAATTGTAGAAAATTATGAGCACATATAAACCTCGCATTGCAATTACATGTGGAGATCCTGCTGGAATCGGACCTGAAGTATTAGTAAAAGCTTTATCGGATAAGAGAATTTATGGTCAAATTACACCTATTGTGATTGGTCCGGAAAGGTATTTTGTAAATTTATCAGATAGTCTAAATATCGAATTGCCTGAATATATAATAATGAAAAGGGGTATGATGGTTGAGGAAACGGGGAAGATGCATCTTCTTGATGTACCTGCACATCAAATGATTATCCCCGGGAAGGTGTCTGATATTGCAGGCAAAATCGCTTATAAAGCGATCTTGATTTCATACTCCGTTGTTATGGAATATCATATGGCTGATGCGGTAGTCACTGCACCTATAAATAAATATTCAATGAATTTATCAGGTCATCATTATGCGGGACATACAGAACTTTATAGTGAATTATCCGGAAAAAAGGTTGTTATGATGATGGTTCATAACAATTTCAGGGTTGCACTTGTTACAAATCATGTAGCTATTAAAGATGTCAGTGCTTTCCTATCCCCTAAATTAATTTTTGAAAAATTGAAATTAACAAACGAAGCCTTGATAAGATTATTTAACATTAAAAATCCAAAGATTGCCGTCGTTTCATTAAACCCTCATGGCAGTGATAATGGATTATTTGGCAATGAAGAAAAAAATAAAATAGTTCCAGGGATAGCGTTGGCAAAGGATTATGATATTAATATTGATGGGCCTTTTTCCCCTGATGCCATATATTTGAGAAGAAATCAATATGATGCAATTTTAGCAATGTATCATGATCAGGCAATGATTCCAT
Source organism: Caldifarciminota bacterium (assembly GCA_023132105.1). GTDB lineage: Bacteria > Hydrothermota > 32-111 > QNBC01 > QNBC01 > JAGLYS01. The sequence continues at coordinate 3,202 of JAGLYS010000329.1, read as the reverse complement.
TTAAATTGCTTTCTTTTAATAAGGGTGTCAATGTTACATTAGGGTTACCTATTATAAGAACTTCACCTGATCATGGAACAGCATTTGATATAGCAGGAAAGGGTGTCGCAGACCCTGAAAGTATGATCCAAGCTATCCTTATTGCAAAAGAAATGATTCAAAATGCCAGAATCTGAAAAATTAACATATAATAAAAAATCATTAATATTTTTCCCAACCTCTTTTATCATATAGTATTAAATTAATTCAAGAATATTTTTACTTCATCAATAAATTTATCCAATTCTATCCTGGATTTTGTTTCCGTAACGGAAATGAGAATACTATTACTCAATGCTTTATTGAATTTACACAAATCAATTCCTGCATATATTCCCTTTTTTTCTAAAGCAGCAATTAAAATATCAGAAGGGATTGGTAATTTGACTGCAAATTCCTTAAAAAACAATCCATTGAATAAAGGATTAATTCCATCGATTTTTATTAATTCATCAAAGAGATAATGGCTATTTCTCAGGCAAGTTTCGGATATTTCCTTTAATCCGTTTTTGCCCAGGAGTATAAGATAAATTGCTGCTCTTGTCATACAAAGAGCTTCATTTGTACATATATTTGATGTTGCTCTATCTCTTTTAATGTGCTGTTCTCTTGTTTGTAGCGTCATAACAAATCCTGTATTTCCATCTATATCTTCGGTAAGCCCGACCAATCTGCCAGGCATTTGTCTCAGGAATTTTTTTCTGGTAGAGAATAAACCGAGGAGAGGACCCCCAAATGCTTGATAATTCCCCAATGATTGTCCTTCCGCAATAGCAATGTCTGCATTATACTCCCCTGGTGTTTTCAATATTCCAAGTGATATCGGATCATAGACAGATATAAATAAAAGATTATTTTTATGGACAATTTCGGATATTCTATCCATATTTTCAATCATTCCGAAATAATTAGGACTTTGAACAATAACTGCGGATGTATCATTATCAATTGATTTTTCAATTTCTTCAATATCCGTTATTCCGTTTATTGATGGGATCATTATTATGGGAATATTCAATCCGTAACTATATGTTTTTATTACATCTATATATTGCGGATTTACAGTTTCACTAACGATAATACTATGTTTATTTGTAATGACACGCGCCATATGAGCAGCTTCAGCGAGAGCCGTACCGCAATCATACATCGAATCATTTGTAACTTCCATTCCCGTTAATCTGTTAACAAGGGTTTGAAATTCATACATTACAGCTAAAGTCCCTTGACTTACTTCTGCTTGATACGGGGTATAAGCTGTATAAAATTCGGATCTTGAAACAATATGATCAATAACAGCCGGAATATAGTGGTCATAAATGCCACCACCAAGAAAAGAGATATTATCGATACAATTTTTGTTGTTTTTGGATATTGTATACAGATGTTTTTTTACTTCGGGTTCGGAAAGAGCTTTGGAGAATCCGAAATCATTGTTTTTCCTAAGATCTTCCGGAATACTATCTAATAATTCCTCAAAGTTTTCTACACCGATTCTTTTGAGCATTGCTTTTAAATCATTGTCGGAATTCTGGATAAAAGGCATATTAATGACCCTCTGCTATAAATTTCTCATATTCCTCTGCGGAAAGTAAATTGTTGACATCTTCCGGATTACTCATCTTAATCTTTATTATCCACCCTTCACCATAAGGATCTTGATTGATTTTCTCAGGAATTTCCGCAAGGGCAGTATTTGTTTCAATGATTTCTCCACTTACTGCAGCTAACATATCGGATACGGCTTTTACAGCCTCAATTGTCCCGAATGCCTTACCTGCTTCTGCAAGTGTGCCCACATCAGGAAGTTCAATGAAAACTATATCAGATAATTCTTCCTGAGCGAAATCTGTGATACCCTCAATTGCCATATCCCCTTCCACTTTTATCCATTCATGTGATTTCGTATATTTAATATTTTCCGGGAAATTCATATCTCCTCCTATTTATGAGTTCCATCCTTATAAAAAGGTGTTTTAACAACCTTAGCTTTAAGTAATCTACCTCTGATATCTATTGTAAATTCAGAATCAATATTAGAATATTCAAGTTCTACATACCCACAACCTATATATTTTTGAAGCATAGGTGAAAGATTCCCACTTGTTACACAGCCAATAATGTTCCCGTCTTTATCCTTTATTTTATAACCCTGTCTTGGAATACCTTTATCTATCATTTCAAAGGGTACAAGCTTTCTTGTAAGACCTTCGACTTTTTGTTTTAGGAGTACTTCTCTTCCATTGAATGATGTTTTATTCAAACGAGTTATCCATGAAAGGTCTCCTTCAATGGGTGTTGTTGCACTATCGATATCATTGCCATACAATCTGTAATACATTTCCAATCTTAATATATCCCTGGCTCCTAATCCACATGCTTCAATATTAAATTCCTTACCTGCTTCAAAAATAGCATCCCACATCTTATCGGCATACTTTTTGTCAAAATATACTTCAAATCCATCTTCACCTGTATATCCGGTTCTTGACAGTACTGTTTCTATATCAGCTATCTTACTTTCCTCTGCCCAATAAAACCTGATTTCAGACAGATCGATATCAGTCAACTTCTGTATTACCTTTTCTGCATCGGGACCTTGAATAGCTAATTGAGCAATGTCATCACTTATATTTTTTACGGTAACATTTTCATTGATATTATATTTAATCCATTTGAAATCCTTATCAATATTAGATGCATTAACAACAAGGAGATATCTCTTTTTTAGTCGGTATACAAGAAGGTCATCAACAATCCCCCCATCATTATAGCACATTGCGGAATATTGAACTTGATTTAGCGATAAAGCGGACGGATCATTAATTGTTATTTTACTAATAAATTTCAAAGCATCAGGTCCCTTGACCTCGATTTCCCCCATATGCGAAACATCAAAAACTCCAACCGTGGTTCTTATCCTTTTTACCTCATCAATAATACCCTTATATTGAGTAGGCATAATAAAACCAACGAAATCCACGAGATGACCTCCAAGAGCAATATGTTTATCATAGAATGGAGTTTTCTTTGTCATAATACCTCCTTATTTTTGGACTATAATATGACTTTTTATTGAAAATGTCAATAGAATTTACATAAAATTAGTAGATAGGAATAGACATATTAACCAGTTTAATTAAACTCATCAATGTCATTGCAA
>JAGLYS010000328.1 GCA_023132105.1 Caldifarciminota bacterium | reverse complement strand
AGGTAAGGAGATAGATGTAATTAAAGGAATTGAGAAGGTAATTGATTTAGAAGACTATTCTATTATTGTAAAGGGAGATGTTTTGTACTGTTATGCTATGGCACTTGAGTCCTTTGATATGGTCGATGCAAAAGAAAAATATAAAAAATCTTTAGAAATTTACAGGCAGTTGAATCAGATTCCCAATATAAAGAAAATTGAAGATAGATTAAAATTTATTGAGAGTTTAAAGGATTAAGTCTTTGTGTTTTCCGGTGTTAGATTTTTTTAGTAATGAATACTGTATTAAGGAGGTAAAAGATGTCATTTGTATATGATCCTATTAACATTATCAATATCATTCTCTGTATAATAATTGTTGTTTTAGGTCTTTTAGGGTATAAGAAAAACAGATATAAGGTACCTATGTATATCGCTATAGCATTTGGATTGTTTGGTTTATCACATCTTGCAACACTTCTCGATTTAGCTAAAACACTTGAAATAGGCTTAATTATAATAAGAACATTGGCTTATCTCACAGTTATTATTGCTTTATTTAAGATAGAAATGAGAAATTAATATTTGTACTTAAAAGTGGTTCATTCACATTATATAATCAACTTGCAAAACAATAGATAAAATGATAATATCAATTAAAATTATAGAAAATCACCAAATTTTCAGGAGGTGTAAATGTCAGGTCATAGTAAGTGGAGTTCCATAAAACATAAGAAAGCAAAAGAGGATAATAAAAGAGGAAAAGTATTCACAAAGTTGATAAAAGAACTAACAATGGCTGCTAGAGAAGGTGGTGGTGATCCGGATTCGAATTCAAGACTTAGAAATGCTATTCAATCGGCAAAGAGTGCAAATATGCCATCGGATAATATAGACAGAGCTATAAAGAAAGGCACGGGGGAATTGCCTGGAGTTTCGTATGAAGAAATTACATATGAGGGATATGGTCCCCATGGTGTAGCGATAATTGTTGAAATAGTTACGGATAATAAAAATAGAGCAACTGCAGAGATAAGACATGTCTTTGATAAATATCATGGAAATCTCGGTGCATTGGGATCTGTAAACTGGATGTTCGATTCAAAAGGCATTATTACATTACCTGAATCGGAAGGAAAGGATGAAGATAAATTAATGGAAATAATATTGGAGGCAGGTGCAGAAGATATGACAAAAGAGGATGATTTAATAGTCATTTCTACTGATTCTCATAATCTTTATAATGTAAAAAATGCATTGGATGAAAGTAATATTAAATATGATTCTGTAGAACTAACAAAAATACCGCAAACCATAGTTAAACTTAATGAGAAACAAGCTGAATCTGTTTTGAAATTAATGCATTCTCTCGATGATCTTGATGATGTTCAAAATACATATTCTAATTTTGATATTCCTGATGATATAATGGAGAAAATATTAAATAAGTAGTGAAAGCTTTAGGTATAGATCCAGGTTTTAGAAAAACCGGTTATGCAGTTATTAAAGAGATAGAAAATAAATTTTTAGTAGTGGAGTACGGTCTTATAAAAACAAACATTAAAGAATCCCCGGCAAAAAGATTAATGGAAATATTTAGAGGTATAGATACTTTGATTAAAGATCAGTCTCCGGATTTGGTTGCAATTGAGACTATTTATTCAGGGAAAAATTATCAATCTTTGTTAAAACTCGGACAAGCTCGTGCGGCAGCTATTATCGCTGCTTCTATTAACGGTGTGGATATTGAGGAATTTGCTCCAAGAAAAATTAAAAAAATCATAACGGGGAAGGGTAATGCATCGAAGTTGTCTGTAAAGTATATGGTAGAGAAATTTCTCAATATATCTTTGCCGGAAAAGGAGTTAGATATATCCGATGCTTGTGCAATTGCTATTGGATGTTTGATGAATTATGATTGATAGAATTACAGGAAAATTAATATATAAAGCACCTTTATCATGTGTTATTGATGTGGGAGGTGTCGGCTATGTGTTAAGTATATCTGTTTTTACCTCTTCATCTCTCCCGAAGATTGATTCAATAGTTACTGTGCTTACGAAGTTAATGATAAGGCAGGATAAAATCGATCTTTTCGGATTTATGAATGAAAAGGAAAGACAAATGTTCGATGATCTTATATCTATTTCAGGAATAGGTCCCAGGACAGCTCTTTCGATGTTAAGCGGATTTTCTCCTGACGAGATTATGGAAAATGTATCTAATGGAAACATCGAACAACTTTCAAAGATTAAAGGCATTGGGAAAAGAACAGCAGAGCGTCTCTATGTCGAACTTAAGAATAAATTAAATATTAAACAAACGATATTTACACCGATTAGAGATAATAAATTCAATGATGCATGTAAAGCATTGGTACAGTTAGGTTTTAAGCGAAATGATATTGAGATTAAAATAGCAAATATATTGAAATCGGAAAGTGATCTTCCTATTGAGGAGATAATTAGAAAGGTTTTAAAGGAAAGGTAAAATGATAGAGCGGATATTTACACCTAACAGGTCCAAGGATGAGATTGAATTCGATAATGCATTAAGACCTAAATGCTTTAATGATTTTATCGGGCAGGAGAGATTAAAATCAAATCTTTCCGTTTTTATACAAGCGGCAATAAAAAGGAAAGAATCGCTTGATCATATACTTCTATTTGGTCCTCCGGGGCTTGGCAAAACAACACTTGCATATATTATTGCAAATGAACTTGATGTTAACATAAAAATTACAAGTGGCCCAATCCTTAATAAACCTGCTGATCTCGCAGGATTACTTACAAATTTAAAAAAAGGTGATATTCTGTTCATTGATGAAATTCACAGAATGAATACAACCGTTGAAGAATATCTTTATCCTGCTATGGAGAATTTTATGCTGGATATAATGATCGATAATGGACCCGGGGCAAAGTCTGTTAGAATTCCTCTCCAACCTTTTACATTAATCGGAGCAACCACAAGAACAGGTCTACTCTCATCACCTATGCGTTCAAGATTTGGGTTTGAGTCAAGGATAAGTTACTATAATGTAGAGAATATTATGGATATTTTAATTCGATCTGCAAATATTTTACAGGTTGAATTCCAAAAAGAAGGATTAGGAATTATAGCAGAGCGATCCAGAGGGACACCGAGGATTGCAAATAGATTATTAAGAAGGGTAAGAGATTACGCTACGATAAAGGGAAATGAGATAATTGAAAAAGGGATTTCCGAACATGCTCTCAAGATGCTTAGAATCGATAAGGAGGGGCTTGATGAAGTAGATAGAGAAATATTAATGTCAATAATCAAGAAGTATAATGGCGGACCTGTTGGTTTAAAAACAATTGCAGCTTCTATTGGAGAGGAGCAGGATACAATAGAGGATGTATATGAACCGTACCTGATGATAAAAGGTTTCTTAAAGAGGACTTCAAGAGGAAGAGAAGCAACGGAACTTGCATACAGGCATATTGGTTTGAGTAAAGATATTATTAAAAAGCAGGAGGAATTATTTTGAGTGAGATTGGTATGTTTTTATTATTAATATGTATTATTTTCCTGATAATCGGTCTGGTACTTGCATTTATCCCGAAATTTCATTTACCGGGAAAGATTATAGTAAAGAAAGATAATTTTATAATAATAATTCCGATTATATCTGCAATAATCATATCTGTTCTCTTAACGCTTATTGTGAATTTATTTTTAAAATAATGGATGAAAACAGACAATTTTAATTACCCATTTGATCCGTCTCTAATCGCTAAATATCCCGTAGAAAGAAGAGATGAATCCAATCTTATGGTTGTACACTCCAAAACTAAAAAAATAGAAGAGAAAAAATTCAAGAATATTATTGATTATTTCAGGAAAGGAGATGTCATTGTTTTTAATATAACAAAGGTGATTCCAGCAAGAATTATAGGAGAGAAAAAAATGACCGGGGGGAAATTTGAAATTCTAATAAGTAAAATATTGGATGATATAACAGCTGAGGTAATGATTAATCCCGGAAGGAAAGCCAAAATCGGGGATAGAATTATTGTCGGAGAATATGAAATTGAGATAATAAAGAGGGATAATGAGGGTCTTAGGATTATAAAATTGTTGAATATGCCTGAAATATATAGCATGATTCGAAGCTATGGTAAAACACCGATCCCACCATATCTAAAGAGGGAATCAGAGGATATCGACAAAGAACGATATCAATCGGTTTTTGCAAAAATCAAGGGTTCATGTGCAGCTCCTACGGCGAGTTTACATTTTACAAATAGTTTAATCAACGAATTGGAATCAAAGGGGATTATAATTACAAATATTCTTCTTCATGTAGGGATAGGAACATTCAGACCGGTAAAGACTAAATTAATCGAGGAGCATAATATGCATATGGAATATTACAAAGTGTTTAAGGAAACAGCAAATATAGTCAATAAGGCGAAGGAGGATGGGAGAAGAATTTTTGCTATTGGAACTACCACAGTCAGGGCTCTTGAATCAGCTGTTGTAAATAATAAGCTTATTGAAGGGGAGGGGGAAACCGATATTTTTATATATCCCCCCTATGATTTTAAATTGATTGATAATCTAATTACGAATTTTCATTTCCCAAAATCAACTTTGCTTATGTTAGTATGTGCTTTTGGGGGGACGGAGCTAATCCTTAGTTCATATAAAAAAGCAGTTGAAAACAGATATAGATTTTTTAGTTACGGGGATGCAATGATGGTGATAAATCATGAATAATTTTAATGTAATAAAAACAGATAAAAATACCAGAGCAAGACTTGGTGAAATGAAGATAAATGGTGTAAAAATTAAAACACCGGCCTTTATGCCCGTAGGAACACAAGGTACCGTTAAAACGCAAAGTCCTAAAAATTTACTTGAAGCAGGAGTTGATATAATTGTTTCCAATACATACCACCTTTTCCTGAAACCGGGAATGGATATACTAAATAATGCAGGTGGGTTACATAAATTTATGAATTGGGATAAGTTGATACTCACAGATAGCGGTGGTTTTCAGGTTTTTTCCCTGGCAGATTTAAGAAGTATTGATGAAGAAGGTGTTGTATTTAGATCTCATACGGATGGAGGTTATTACAAATTCACACCTGAGAGAGTAATGGAAATAGAACGAACGATAGGTTCGGATATAGCAATGATATTTGATGAATGTATACCCTACCCATCAAGTTATGGATATACTAAAAACTCTACTGAAAGAACTCTAAAATGGGCAAAAAGAGCCCAAAAGCATTTTTGTAATATTGAAAATCCTTATAATAAAGAACAACTTCTATTCGGGATAATTCAAGGAGGGGTCTTTGAAGATTTAAGGAAATATTCTACCATGGAAACCGTTAATTTAGGATTTGACGGATATGCCATTGGTGGTGTTGCCGTTGGAGAACCTAAATCGATTATTAGAGATATTGCTTCTTACACATCCAATCTTTTACCTGATGATAAAATAAGGTATTTAATGGGGGTTGGTCATATTGACGATGTGATTTACTCAGTCGGGGTAGGCGTAGATCTATTCGATTGTGTGTTGCCTACAAGACTTGCAAGAAATGGGACAGTTATAACACATTCGGGGAAATTGGTTGTAAAAAATGGCAGATATAAAGATGATTTGAAACCAATCGACGACAAATGTGATTGCTATGTTTGCCAAAATTTCTCAAGATCATATTTAAGGCATCTGTTTAATGTAGAAGAAATTCTTGCTGCCAATCTTGCAACATATCACAATATTTACTTCTATATGAGTGTTATGAAAGAGGTAAGAAAAGCGATTGAAGAGGATAGATACAGTATATTTGCAAGAGAGTTTTTAGATAAATTCAAAGGAGATAAGTAATGTTCAATGAATTAGCTGATATTGTGAAAAAATTAAGGAAAGAATGTCCATGGGATAAAAAACAGACTGAGAAATCTCTCGTTCCATATATTATTGAAGAATCTTATGAACTTGTTGATGCAATAGATAATAATGATATTGAAGCAAAAAAGGATGAACTTGGAGATTTTTTGCTTCAATTTTTATTGCAGGTAGTAATTGCAGAGGAGAAAGGTTATTTTAAAATGGAAGATGTTTTAAAAAACTTATATGAGAAGTTAATCAGAAGACATCCGCATGTATTTGGTAATACTAAGGTTAGGAATGTAGATGAGGTTATAATAAAATGGAACGATATTAAAAACAGTGAAAAGAAAACAGAGCATTTAATGGATTGTGTAAATAAATCTTTGCCAGCTTTAATATATGCAAAGAAAGTTCAGATTGTAGCTAAAAGAGTGGGGTTTGACTGGGAAACAATTGAAGGGGCATACTCCAAAATGCATGAGGAGCTTGATGAACTGAGATCAGCGGATACGGATGAGAATAGAGAAGAGGAGTTAGGGGATATTTTATTTATTGCTTCACATCTCGGGAATTTTATAGGAGTTGATGCGGAAACCGCTCTCAAAAGAGGGAATGATAAGTTTATAAAACGATTTAATTTGATGGAAGATATGTTGAAAATGGAAGGGAAAACATTTAAAGATGTAACAACTGATGAAATGGAGGAATTTTGGAAAAAGGCAAAGGGAATATTAAAGAGAGAGGGATAGCAACGAATAACCACTGAAAAAGAAGAGAACCACGGAAGGGAGAGAACCACCACGAATTCACAAATAAAGAGGAATAGACACCAGACTTCAGACACCAGACTTCAGGAGATAAGGGAGGAGGAGAAGAAAAATGAATTACACGAATGGAGAGAAATAGACATCAGACGCCAGACATTAGACATCAGCCGAGAAGGGAGGGAGAAAAATAGTAAATAGAGAATAGTGAGCAGATTCCTATTTTACTTCTCAATATCTTGACATACGGATTATTAAATGATATATTGCAGAGGTTTGGAGGGCTAGTCCTAATGGTAAGGCAGCGGTCTTGAAAACCGCCG
>JAGLYS010000327.1 GCA_023132105.1 Caldifarciminota bacterium | reverse complement strand
TATATAAATAATGTCAAATAAAAGGAGTAACAAATGTCTAAATTTTATATGTTTTGCATATTGCTTTTTTTCTCATTACAAATATTTAGTTCAACCTGGACTGTAGACACAACCGGGGTTGAGGGCGATTCACTTCAGCTTGCAGTTATATCAGCATCGATTGATCCTGGAATAGATACTGTTCTTGTGATGGATGGAACTTATCATGTAGCAATAAATGGTGATTCGGGTCTCTTTATAAAAAGTAATGTTGTTTTACAGAGTTCCGGTGGAGCAGTTGCCTGTACTCTCATAGCTATATCAGAAAATAATTTAGATACAGCATATCATGTAATAACACAAGAAAATGAATATGTTGATGATTTTGTAATAGAAGGATTTACAATAACAAAAGGGCATGCAAGAGGTTCAGAAAATAAAGGTGGTGGTATTTATCTATATCAAATTTGTACTACAGTTTCTAATTACGGAATAATCAAGGATAATGTGATAACAGGGAACATTTCCGCTAATGATGGTGGAGGTATCTACATCAGTGATGGAGACACAGCTTTTACGATAGTAAATAATGATATCGAAGGAAATACAAGTACAAATGGGAAAGGTGGAGGTATTTGTATTTTCAGCAATTCATCTGCAAAAATAATAGATAATTCGATTATAAATAATTTTGCAGATGATGGTGGAGGAATATGTATTTCAGGAAATAGTTGTGCTCCGATTATTCAAAACAATTTAGTAAATAATAACACTTCAGATGGTGATGGTGGGGGAATATTAATTTATTGTAGTTATAATACTGACTTAACACCAAAAATAATCGAAAATGAGATAATGAATGATACTGCAAAATATGGAGGAGGGATATTTATTTATTCAGCTTATTCTTCAAATATCTCACCATTGATAAGGGGAAATAAGATAATTGGAAATCATACTACTCTATATGGAGCCGGGATCTATGCTTATATCTATCCTGAAAATTCTTTATGTTATCCTGTTATTATTTGTGACACAATAAAATATAATTATGCTAACGGTGAAAGTGGTGGGATTCACTGGTATGGCGGTGATCATACAATAATCGACTCCTGTATTATTGTAGGTAATATGGCTGATACAACATCGGACAGAGCTGGAGGAGGATTGTCGATATGTGCTACAGACCTTACATTTAGCCACAGTTTAGTAGATAGCAATATTGCAAAATATGGCGGTGGTATTTATGTTTCTTTCGGTGCTTCTCCAACACTGGATGATATTACTGTTACTAATAATCATTCTTCCTATGTCGGAGGAGGAATTTATGTTGGTGCAACTGATAATCCAACAATAAAAAACAGTCTGATACACAATAATAGCTCAACCACAAATGCAGGTGGTGTTTATATAAATAACTCACATCTATTATTGGACAGTAATTTAATAACATATAATACCTCTGACAAAGGTGGAGGAATTTCAATCTACAGGGCATTCCCGACAATCAGAAATAATACAATAGCAAATAATGCAGCTACAATAAGAGACGGTGGTGGTATCTATATATTTCAAACGGGTAATTGTTTTATTGAGAACAATGATATAATCTCCAATAATTCCAATGATGATGGTGGAGGACTATATTTGGAAAGTTGTTCACTTATTAGCGTATCTTCTAACAATATATCTAATAATATAGCAGTTGATGGTGGCGGAGGAATTCATGCTGTCTTTTCACCTATAGATTTACAATACAACATCTTTAGTTATAATGAAGCTTCTATTGGAGGAGGACTATATATCAATTCATGTAGCCCGGGTATATTTAATATGGAAGGAAATATAATTAGTCATAATTCTGCCAATGATGTTGGCGGGATATACAATTGGTGGTCGGATATTTCTCTTAGAAATAATACTATTTATAATAATAATCATGCATCAACAGGTAGTGGAAGTGCTTTATACAATGATCTTCATGGATCCTCAATCATAAATCACTGTGTTTTCGGGAACAATACAAATGCTCTTGACCAATATGCGATTTATGCTGGTGGTGATTCGGTTTATATTGACAGCTCATTCATAATCGATAATGCAGGACTTGTAAAAATCCCTTCATCGGGTGGTGAATTTTCGATTTGTAACTCAAACATCTATTTTAACACTTTCCAACCTGATACAGAGATATATAATTCCTCTTCAATTGTTATACCGCTTACTAATAATTTCTGGTGGGACACAACAGAAGCGGGTATTTCAGAGAAAATATATGGACCAAACAATCATATATCCTGGGAGAATGATTTTATATCAGGTATACCCGGAGAACCATTAACTATTGATTCTATAAGAATTTATAGTGATTCTACTTATTCAACGTCAGTTGACTCGATTGGCGAACCGGACACGCTTCATCTGAGAGTTTATGGTGAAGATAGATCTCCTGATATTCAAGAAGCTGCAGTAGTAATTGTAAAATCCGATATTTATATAAATGGTATTGCTGTTGCACTTATAGAAAATGATACGAATTCAGGGATTTATCAGGGTAAATTATATGTATTGGAATCTGTAGTAAATGACTCTATTAGATTAGATGATATCTACCAATGTATAAAAGTTGATTCGATATCTGACCTCATCAGGGTATATGCAAACATTGATACATCTGTAATTTATGATGTTATATATAAGTATTTTTCGAGTGTAAAAGAACAGTTGCTGCCACAAATTCCTCATGTATTTAGTTTCTCCCAAAATTTACCAAATCCTTTTTATGAACAAACTGTTATAAATTACCAATTACCTAAAGAAGTTAAGGTCAATATAAATGTATATGATATAAACGGGAGGAAAGTCTGTACGCTATTTAATGGAATTCAAAGTGCAGGTTATTATAATATTATTTGGAAAGGACTTGATAACAATGGTGAGAAATTAAAGTCAGGTGTTTATTTTTATAATATAAATGCCGGTGAATATTATTCTATAAAAAAAATAATATTACTGAAATAGTATCTTTTGGTGGGGTCATATCTTAATAAATATGACCCTATGCCTTTTTTATTCCACTAAGCTCATCAATGTCATTGCGAGGAGTTAAACGACCTGTCTGCGTGTAATACACAGGCAGGCGAATCAATCTAAATTTGCTACTGTGGGATTGCTTCACTTCGCTTGCAATGACATTATTTATCCCCCTCCCTTAAATTCCCTCCCGCC
>JAGLYS010000326.1 GCA_023132105.1 Caldifarciminota bacterium | reverse complement strand
TAAAATAAACTACATCCCACTACTATTAACATTATCCCTACTACTACCATTATCATCATTCTATTTCTCATACCTTCTCCTTTATATTATATCCACTTGTAACTTTCCTATTTACTCTTTCATTCAATCTTAAACAAATCATCACTAATATTGCCTCTATTCGTATTGCTATATTCCATTATCATATATCCCCTTTCACTACCATGAGGGAGGGGGGAATCTACTTTAATAAATGACACATTCCCATTATTGTCATATTCTATATTCATCTTTGTTATTCCTGCATTACTATACATCTTCTGCCCCTTAACTCGCCAATTATCCTTATCAATTACCATTTCTATCATATTATATGAAGCATTACTCTCTTTTGGTTTAAGTTTCAATATAACTATATCGGACCTGTTTTCTTTTATGCTAATATCATATTCTTTCTTTAATGTTGTTGAATTAAAAGAAAATGCTGTAGGAGAAAACATTGACTCCTTATCCTTTTCCCCAACCTGTTTTATAACCTCTTTACCATCAACCTTCATCAACATATTATCCCCGTTGATTATCGTAACATCCCCTGCTCTATCAAGGTTCTCTATCCTTACTTTATCTCCCCCTTTCTTATATATCTTCATCCTCTGCATTTTCTCTGCACCAGGTATAGTCATTCTCATTGTTACATTTTGAGATAATGTATCTGATACTCTACTGCTTGCATCTAATTGCTCCAGCACCTCATTCACAGTCAATGCATTCAATGCAAACGGAAATGTAAATGCAAATAATAATACTGTTATTGTATATAATTTAGAGTGTGTTTTATTTGGGTTCATAATCCCTCCTTGTTAATTATTCCACTATCATTCATTATATTATATAATTCCATAATATTTGTCAAGCATATTATCAATTCCTCTCTCTTCCTCGTCATTAATGGTCTGCCTTGCTGGCACAAGCAAGTACGCAGACAGGGAAAGGATTTATCCTTTTCATTTCCTCGCCCTTGATGGGAAAGGATTGAGGTGAAGGTGATAATGTTCTTCATTACATTAATTGTTCTCATTGGCTTTTGTAATTTCCATTCTCTTATAATATATATATGCAATATATATACCATTTCTTTATGCAATGCAATAACATTACTTGCATAATTCACTACTTCAAAAGTGTTTACTTTAGACACACTATTGGGAATTATTTGCATACTTTTTTCCTCCATCTCTATTAGCATATCAAATGTCGAAATATCGACCCCCGACCCCAATTATTCTATTTGAGCAAATATATATGTCAACGATAATAGTAAATGAGAGACCTGACCCCTTTATTCTCACTTGATCAATTCTATACTTTAATT
>JAGLYS010000325.1 GCA_023132105.1 Caldifarciminota bacterium | reverse complement strand
CTTAGTGAAATTCGTTATAAATTAGAAAATTCGTGGTGGATCCCTCTCCCCTTTTCGTGATTATTTTTCCCCTTTAAGCATTTCCTTAACCTGATCAATAACTTTGTTAAAATGTGTTAATCCATCCTTGCTTTCTCCCCCGATTACAGTAGTAAATTCTTCATCCAAGGTTATTCTATCATTTACAATATCATCTATTTTTTTGTTCTTCAATATATCAACTGCAATATTTGTGGCAACGATAGCAGCCGGATCGCAAGGTCCGCATTCCATTTTCACATCGCTTATTGTATTTCCTTCTTTCTTTATGTAGATTGAGATAACATCACCACTGGTTTCTATGCATATAGAACCCCTTGATATAAAATCCGCTTTCTCAATCTGACCGAAATTCTCCTTTTTTATCTTTTTGATAAAATATTCTCTAACTAATTTATCCATAATTAAAATATAGGTATATCTTTTAGTCGATCCAATTCTCTTGTAATTGCTTCGACAAAGATATCCACCTCCTCTTTGGTGTTATAAAAGTAAAAGGATGCCCTGAACGCAGGGAACCAAATCCTGTTAATTTTTCCTTCCTTTAATTTCTTATTAAACCAACAGTTTACACAAAACATTCCCGATCTAATCATAATATTGTGTTCATCGCTCAACTTTTCATCAAGAGCTTTATCATTATCATCGATTCTCGTTGGTTTCTTAATGAAAAATGTAAATATCCCCGATCGTTCGGCAGGATTCTCGGGTCCTATAATTTGAATCTCTTCAAAACAGGACAGTTTTGATGTAATGTAAGAATTTAATTCTATTTCATATTTATTTATATTAGTTTTCCCAATTTCACTTAAAAAATCACATGCCTCTCCCGATGCTATCATTCCTGCATAATCTTGAAGTCCTGCCTCAAACTTCATAGGTGGCGGCAGGTATATGGGTTGTTCGTCGATAAATACATCACTTATCGTATCTCCGCCAACATTGTATCTTCCAATATTCTTTAAAAGATCATATTTCCCGTACAATATTCCAACTCCGGAAGGTCCAACCATTTTATGTATACTAAAAGCTAAAAAATCAACATCCAATTCACTTACATCTATATCTTTATGAGGAATACTCTGAGCCGCATCAAGCAATACTAATGCTTTATACTTATGGGCAATTTCAATGATCTCCTTTGCCGGTGTTGTATATCCATCAAGATTGGATGTATGCACAATGCTAACAAGTTTTACATTTCCATTTTCTTTTTTTAGAATATCTTCGAATCTGTTTAAATTAAATGAATTATCTTCATTCGACGGAACATACATATGCTTAATCTTTTTATTATTTTCAAGGTCTTTCCATATACACAGATTGGAATTGTGCTCCTTGTCCGTAGTGATTACGATATCTCCTTCATTGAAGGGGAAACTATGTCCGATAAGGTTTATAGCTTCCGTTGTATTTCTTGTGAAAATAATTTCTTCTACCATTTTCGTGCCTATAAAATTTGCTATCTTTTCCCTTGAAAGAGAGACCTTTTCATCGACCTCTCTTGTAAACCAATGATGGCTTCTCCCTCCACATGCAGGATATTTTTCATAATAATCTTTGATTGCATTAACAACAATATCAGGTTTTAGTGTCATACATGCGTTATCAAAATATATGGGTGGTTTCCCATTGCGGATCCTTTTAAGTGAAGGTATTCTGTCGCGATAATCATTCATTTTCATATTATTATATTCACTCCATTGTTAACTATTGAAACATCCAACTTTTTATATTTATATGGCATAAGTTCACCATCAAGATGAAATTTGATAAATTTATCGGATTCGATAACTACTGATTTTACATTTTTGATATAATCTACAAAGGAACTCTGTATATGTTTGCCTTTTGGAACTAATGGGAGCATTTTGAAAAAAACAAATTTATTAACCTCTTCGATAATAGAGGCGTCAAAATGGTTACTGGGAGACTTGATTTTCGGAAGCATCATCATTCCCCCTCCAAGATATTTGCCAAGACCGATAGTTGTAACAAGTGTTTTCTTTCTCTTTTTAATTAATCCGTCTATATTGAATCTTATCTCCATGGCATGAAAGAAGAATATAGATAAAATTATTGAAGCAAGATAGAGAGAGTGGCCTTTAAGAAAAGGAATTTTATTAATATTATGAATAACATCCGCATCAAAACCTATACCAAGCCCATTTATAAAATAGAATCTGTCTGACTCCACATCTACAATTCCAACAGGGAATTTTTCTGTTCTACCTGTTCCGATTTTACTTAAAATTTCATAAATATCACTTGTTTCATAAACACTTTTTATATAATCATCCCCTGTTCCCAGAGGAAGCGGAAGTATAGCAACATTATGTTTAAGAAGTTTTTGAAGTGATTCATTAATTGTTCCATCTCCCCCCATAATGATAATTTTATCAATACCCTCATCAATAAATTTTTCTACGATTTCATTCTCATGTCCTCTAAATTTCGTATAAACCAATTTACTTTTAAAACCTTTGCTTTTTATATAGGAAACAACTTTATCTAAATATTTTAAAGGTTTTCCTTTGCCTGCTACCGGGTTAATCAATACTCCTATCATTATTATACATACTATTTATATTTATTAATGTTGTCAACTATGAAAATATTATTCCCCTTTCGTGTAATTCGTTATAAATTTGTAGCTTATCTTCATCTCTACAGTTACTAATAGAAATTGGAAGATTAACCTCTTTATTTACTATTCTTTTATACATTTCAACACATAAAGAGCAGGATTCATCAAGTATCCATCCTTCAGAACCTTATTGTAAATCCCATCAATCTCTTTCCTTAGGATATTTTTAACAATATCACTCCAATGAAGTTTTTCTACATCCTTGAACATTATCTCTCTCCATTCATCCATACAATTTTGATATTTAAAATTTTTCTTTTCGGGAAATATCTTTTCATCATATACCTTGAAATCGATACATTCCAATGCAAACTTAACCTCCTTAGGTAATGGCTCGGATGACCAAATCTCTCCTTTAAGATTATAAATAACTTTTGCAAGATTCCATCTTCTCCATTGTCCTTCATTATCAGGATTGTCGAATTTTTTTACAGGAATCTCAGATGTTATTATCAATTTTCCCGAAGTCTTTAGTATTCTATAAAAATTCTTGAATACAGAAAGAAGTTTCAACGGTTTAGGATTCAGGAAAACTAATGTATCATCGCAATTTATGATATCTATTGACTCATTATCCAAAAAATCCAGGTAAAAAATATCTGCCTTTTTTATATCCACATACTCGTTATATTTTCCGAGTCTTTCTTTAATCTTTTCTTTCCATTCCTCTTCATTTATCCCCGGAATATCAAATGTATCGATGGATATTATCTTTGATGTTCCACCTTGTTTTACAATATTTTTAGCCCATAAATATGTGGCTTCACCTGAACCTAACGCGGCATCCAAGATAAGTTTATTTCTTAAATCCAAATCTTTAAATACAAAATCGTAAAATTCACTCATTTCTCTTTTCCTTGCATTTATCTAATATAATATTAAAGAGGTAATAAAGTCAAGAATAATCTGTTTATTTGAGAAATTAGTTGATACCTCCAATATTTTACTTTGAATAAAACTGTCATGTTGCGTCTTTACTGTCAAATGCTGCAGAAATATTGAAACAAGTTCACAATAACATTATTTTCAATCCTCCATATGTGACATTTTGCTTTGTAATTAGCATGTGAAATTTTGGAATTGTAACATCATAACCTAACTTCACAGTTGACATTATTTAGACAATGTGTTAATAAGTATCTTATTAAAAATGGAGGGTTATAATGACAATTACTAAATCCGATATAGTAGATAGAATTGTAGAACGAACAGGTATTGAAAAAAAGGATGTTGCACTTGTTATCAATGAATTTATATATGTTGTTCAAGATTCTATTAAGAGCGAAGACAGAATAGAATTAAGAGGACTTGGTGTATTTAAAAATAAACATAGAAAAGGCAGGATTACAAGAAACCCAAAAACCCAACAAGAGGTTGAAATCCCTGATAGACTGGTTCCTGTTTTTAAGCCATCTAAAATATTGAGAAGAATTCTAAACGAAAATAAATAAACAAACAAACAATTAAGAAAAGGAGAACCAATGCCCTGCGGTAAGAAAAGAAAGCGTAAAAAAATAGCAACTCATAAGAGGAAAAAAAGAAGAAAAGCCAATAGGCACAAAAAGAAAATTAGATAATCGTAGGGCGCCCGTGGCTCAACTGGATAGAGCAGCGGATTCCGATTCCGCAGATTGCTGGTTCAAATCCTGCCGGGCGCATACCCGACTTAAAAACCGAGTATAAATAAAGAAATTAGGTCCTCAAATTTCTATTAGAAAAAGATATAGCCACGAATTACAAGAAAGAAAGATACAACAGAGGAGAGGGATATCCACCATGAATTCACAAATAATGGGGAATGGACATCAGACGACAGACATCAGCCGAGATAGGAAAGAGAAAATTAAACACGAATTACACAAAGAGAAGAGGAATATTTATTGCTTTAATTACGCAAATAACAAGTAACAGACATCAGACTTCAGACGCCAGACTTCAGCCGAAAGGAAAAAAAAGAACAACGAATTGCACTAAAGAGTAACAAGTTGAAAGTTACAAGTTGCAAGCGAGAAAGGGGAACATAATTAATCACCCTCACCTCAGTCCTCTCCCATCGAGGGCGAGGAAGTAATCCAGGAGAGGAGGGGGGGGCACCACTAATAACCACTGAAAGAGAATTATAACTTTAATTTAACGAATTAGGGCACGATGCATCGTACCCCTATAATTACACGAATTTACGATTAACAAAAAACCATGTCATTGCGAACGAAGTGAAGCAATCCCCAATCCCACAAGAGTGAATTTAAATTGCTTCGCCTGCCTGTGTATTACACGCAGACAGGTCATTTCACTCGTTGCAATGACAATCTCACCAATTTACGACTTATGTTTCATATAGCGTTAACATTTCCGTTTTGGTATTTACTCGTTTTTTAATATTATAACTTTACTTCTGTTTAATTATACCTATAATATAAAAAAGGAGTTTTTATGAAAAAATATTATCTGCTATTTTTATTTATAATTTTGTTCAATTACTTATTTAATGCCCCGATTCATTATCGAATTAATGCTAATTTGAATGTTAAAAATAAAAAACTATATGGGAAAGAGATAATTACATTTCAAAATATATATAATACAGAGCTCAATGATATTTATCTCCATACATTTCCTAATGCTTTTAGAAAAGGGAGTATAATTGATAGAGAAATGCAAAAAAGGGGAGACTATTCGATAGCATTTGCAAATAAGAAAGAGATTGGATATTTGAATATAAAATCAATTAAATCAAATATACCAATCAAAGATACAATAAATGAGAATGAAGAATTTCACATAATATTCAAAACCCCAATTAAAATTGGAGACACTCTTGTTTTGGAAATTGAGTTCGAGGAAAAGATCCCAAAATTTTATTTAAGAGAAGGATATAAGAATAATCATTTTGAATTAACTCAGTGGTATCCGAAGGTTGCAATGTATGATGAAAAGGGATGGCATCATGAAGGGTATCATTTAATCGGGGAGTTCTATTCGGAGTTTGCAGATTATGATGTAATGATTAATCTTCCTGTAAATTATTTAACAGGTGCTACGGGAGAGTTGATAAAACCGGATGGTGAAATAGAAAGAATGAAAAAACTATCTTCGATTACATATAGAGACAGTATATATGGAGAGAATAAGACAGTATATTACAGGGCAAAAAATGTTACGGATTTTGCTTTTGTAGCTGATCCTAAATTTTTATTTGAAAGAATTATACATAATGACATAGAAATTAACATATTAAAAACGAGGAAAAATCTTAAACAATGGGAATCGGTAGGAGATTATGTAAAAAAAACGATAGATTTCTACAATGAAAAGGTAGGCAAATATCCCTATAAAAGAATCACTGTTGTAGATGGCAATATAACTGCAGGAGGGGGCATGGAATATCCCCAACTTGTTATTATTAAAAGCATAAGCTCTCCTGTTTTCATTCCACTGCCGGGAATGAAATCCGAAGAAATATTAGAACGAATAATTGCCCATGAAACAGGACATCAATGGTTTTATGCATCGCTTGCAACGGATGAATATAATGAACCGTTTATGGATGAAGGTATAAACTCCTTTTATGAAAATGAATATATGATTGCAAATGTACATAAAGATAAAAAATCAAAGAGAGGGGAACTATACAAGAACATGTTTCTATCAAGTATTCTACATTACGCAAATATAACATATCCTATGAATATATCATGTGCTTCGTTTGATAAAAGCTTGCTTTACGGTTCTGTAATATATTCGGAAGGACCTCTTGTTGTGAGGGAAATCAGGACAATAATGGGAGAAAAAGTATTTGATAATTTTATGAAAGAATACTATAATAAATATGCGTTTTCACACCCCCGCTTAAAGGATTATATTAATTTAGTATATAAATTCACAAACAGACAAAATGCAGATTATATAAAAAGAAGACTTACTGAAAATATAGTTAATGATTTTAAGTTCAAAGAGGTTATGATAGAGGGAGATACTGTTAAAATTATGATTGATAAAGGAGATTTTTTTCCGCAATTACCCATATCATTGGTTTATAAGGATACAACATTGAATTATCTTGCACCTGAAGGGATTGGATTGCAACGCTTTTATATAAAAGGAACAAAGGGACTTAAAAATATTGTAATTAATAAAAACATGGATGTCTTTGAGGTGAAAAGATTAAATAATTATTGGAAAAATCTGCCTAAATTTAAAATCTTAGGAGCAGTTCCGGATTTTGACCATTATCAAATATTTCTTGGCCCCTATGCATGGTATGATTCCCGCGGAGGGGTTATTACAGGGCTATGGCTCGAGGGAAGAGAGTTTATAAATTATGATTTCCTTATGGGGAAGAACCAGTGGCATGCAGGTGTAAACTGGCAGTTCAGGAACAGTCATCCGGAGTATATATTTGCGTATAGTACACCTTTGATTGCTCATCGAAATTATCTGAAGTTTTATTTCAATTACACAATAAGTAATTATATCTATACATCCCAGATAACATTAAAGAAAAAATTCTCAGGTGATTTTTTCTTTAATTTCGCTTCAAGTAGATATCTGATAGGAAAAGTAACACTTACATATAAGGATGTGAGTAAGGTCGATTCCATTTATGTTGATCCTATTAATTACGAGAAAGGAAAAATGTCGACAATAAATTTTGAAATAGACAGCAAAAAAACACTAAAGTATATCGATTACAATATTACCGGGAATTTACATTTAGGGAAAAACGGGTGTCTCTCTGATTTTGATATCTTGAAAGGGGCTGTTACTATGAAATCACGAATT
>JAGLYS010000324.1 GCA_023132105.1 Caldifarciminota bacterium | reverse complement strand
AAGATGATTCGAAGGAAAGTAAATTACCTTGTAATCATTTGCAAGTATTGTATCTCCCACAAGTATCGAATCGAACGGTCCTGATGCAACCATTAGATGGAAACTATCAAGAGGTATATCAATAGATGTCGTATTGTAAAGCTCGATCCATTCGCTACCTGTTTTAATATTTAGCTCGTTTAGTATAACATCACCTGGGCCAGGAGCAAATAATGCTGAAAACATATAAATATCGTCTAAGCACCATGCATCTGCATATCCACCTGCCGATGTATGAACAAAAGCAATATATATTGTTTCACCAGCGTATGTCATAGCAAGATCAAGATTTACAGAATCCCATGATGTTGGGGTATCACCGGGTAAAGTAAATATAGTATCTGTAAAACTTGCAACAGCAGTGTCTGTTGTGGAAATAAGAATATGTTCTGGCCCATCATTCCATGTTGCCCATTCTAAATAATGCCAGAATATAAGTGTAAGATTTTCATCTGCTGGAACAGATATAGCATCTGTTACAAGCCACTCGTTCATTGCATTTCCACTTGCACCGTCTTGTGAAAATGCTTTATAAGTTCCTGAATGAGGGAGATAAGCACTCTCCATCCATGTCTCTCCTGCAGGTTCATCTCCCATATTTTTTATATGCCAACCTGTTGGGGGAAATGATCCTTCGAATCCTTCCGTCAATAGATCTGTTCTTGCTGCTGCAAATACAAATGAAAATGTTACAGCAACAATCAGTACTGTTAGTAATAGTTTCTTCATAGAACCTCCTTTTGTGTTTTTTGAAGAAAAACAGATAAATTTCTCATATAAAATCTGTTGTGTATTATACAAAAATTAAAATCTTTGTCAAGTAGATGTAAAACAGATATAATAATAAAAGTATTTTAAAAATATCAAACTTCCTTCTATTTCTTCTTAGATCCTAAAATAATTTAGTAATTAGTCTTCAATTCCTTTCCGTGCTTATAATTCCCTTTCAGTGGTTATTCGTGGTGGATCTCCCTTTCCTTGTTTCTTCTCTCTCTTGTGTAATATAAATAATAAAGGGAGCTGAAAGCTCCCTTTATTTATTCAAATTGCAGATTTATTTCTACTATTTAACAACCATAAACTTCTTCGTGTCTGAGAAGTCATTGGCTTTTATCTTATAGAAATAGATACCTGCATTGAGTTTGCTAACATCGATTGTTGTCTTATAGACTCCGGCTGATTGATCTCTATCTATAACTGTCATTACCTTCTGTCCAAGTACATTGAATACTTCAACACTTACGCGTCCGCTTGATTTAATCGAATATGAAACTACTGTCTTTCCCTTTGCAGGGTTAGGTCTGTTCTGTGCAAGATTGTATGTTAGTTTCGCACTCTTCTTCGTTGTTGCTATACCATATGCAGAGTTACTAATCAAGAAGTCATAGTATGCCTGCATTAGTGAATCGGGAAGTGTCTTTGTACCTGTTAGAGCTGCAAATGCTACAGCAGAAATAACTGTGTTATAACGGAGTGTTGCATCACCTGCTGCTATTGCACATGTATAGTTAGGACTTGCATTCTCTAATAATGCCCATGCATCACCTGCTGTGAAATGATCGATATAATCCTGTGGTCCGACATACGAGAATGTCATACCTTCTGCAAATGATCCTGCTATACCATTGATTGTTCCCGCATCACCTGATCCGTCTGCAACATAGTTCGTCTTGAAGTATGACCAGATATTACCGAAACCACTTAAATCATCCCATGTCCAGCCAATATCATTACCTTCGATGTAAAGTCCGCCACCTGCTTCAAGATAATTGACAAGCAATGATTCTTCAGGTGAATCCGTGCCAAGTACTCCCATACTTGTCGATGCTGAATTCTGTCCGAGAAGTGCAAATACGGTATTAAATCCACTGAGATCCGTATAATTTGCCACTAAGAAATCCTTCGTAACCGTTGTACCTGTGTAACCAAGATTAGCAAGTGACTGTTCAACATAGTATTCGGATCCGTGTCCACCGTATTCGATATCTCCATCCATATCTATAATCATATAGTCACCGGATATTACAAGCTGATACGGGGTTGCTGACGCATCATTACTCGGATAACTCTCTCCTGTGTCATACATTCCTGTTATTACATAATGATATGTCGAATCATTTATTACTGTCATATCGGTATATGAAAGTTCTGATGTCGTATCGATATGCGTTAAACTCGCTACGGAAGTGATTTCTACCGTATCTCTGTATATTCTGTAATACTCAAATGTTGCTTTTGTATTACTTGTATTATAATTAAAGTTAGGTTTGTATGGTTTTGCATTTTTAATTGTTTCTTTCTTGAGTCCTCTCTTTATTGTCGGT
>JAGLYS010000323.1 GCA_023132105.1 Caldifarciminota bacterium | reverse complement strand
AAATGCTATAAATGATATATTCCCCGAATTATTTGATTTTGTAGCAATCTGTATAACAACAATTTCAAAAGCAAAGGCTATTGCGGACAATAACGCTAAAGAATCACCTATATTAAATTGCAAATTCTTCACACCTGTTAACAGATACAATCCGCATATTGCAACAAAAATACTTACAATAGCTGATTTTTTTACATTAGCTTTTTCTATATAGTGTGATAGAAAAGGGATTATAACAATAAATAGACTTGAAATAAAAGCTGTATTTGCAACCTTTGAATATTTTAAAGATATTGTCTGAAATATAAATCCACCAAAAAGAGTGACACCAATAATACTACCCCATTTAATTTCGGACTTATTAATACCCATTATTTCTCTTCTAAACAAAGATAGTGCGATTATTGATGCAATTAGAAACCTAATACTGACAAATAAAAACTCGGAGCAATACCCTATACCTATTTTAACAAATGCAAATGAAGAACCCCATAGAGCAATTGCAAATAATATTAATAGGTAGGGCTTCATTCTTTGCTCTTTCATAATGGCATTATATTGCATTCTTTCTTATTTGTAAATAGAGATCACTTCTCGAATGGGATATATCGATATATATTTATCTTCAAAAATTCGTATTCTATTTACATAAATCTAAAGTTCCATTATAATCAATTAATGACGAATAAACACATAATTTTGGACAACTATTTTGAATATATAAATAACATATCGTCAATTTACAATTTATCAATAAAAGAATTCGATGAATATAATTATTCATTAGTAGAATTTATGACTCGTGCAATATATGACAGAACTACTCCTTATCCCAATGCATTAAAACTGGCATGCAAATTGAATGATATTGGGGATCCATATCTTGCTTATAAATTTCTTGATAAAGAATCAAAATTAAGCAAAAATAAATTTCAAAGGCAATATTTAAAGGTCCGTTCCGCCTCATTTTTATTATCGACAGGGATATATAAAAAAGCTGAAATTATTCTAATTGGTATATCTAACGAACTGGGAGATTCCGATTTAGATATAGGGCTTAGTTGTTATATATCAGGTATTCTCGCTTTTATTAATTTAGTATTTTATGAAAATTTTATGAAAGCCGAAAAATACCTTGATAGGATTAATAAAATATTCAAATATGCACCGAATGAAAATCCTCAGGGATTTGATTCAATCTGTCGAAGTGATATTTACACACTTTATTATCATACTTTATGTGATATTTATATTAGAATTGTAAAAGAAAGTAAGTATGCCAAAAAGAGAGCATATTTGGCAAAACTTGAAAATCTTATGAATTATAAAAAGTTGGATGTCGAGTATTTTAAATTAATGTATGAATTGAATTATTGTGAACTACAGATACTAAGAGGTGATTTAAATGGGGCATTAATAACAATAAAAGCTCTTGAAAACAGAATAAAAAACACTTATTACGAGCGTTGGATGAATTCATCCATATTTAGTATTTATGCATCCATATATTCGGAAATGAATGATACAAAAAGAACATATAAATATTTCAAAAGATCGATAATGGCATCTAAAATTTACGGAAACACAATCGATGAATATATAATGATTAATGATTCCTTTAATATTGTATTTAAAGATTTCAAAAGTAAAAATGTTAGTGAAATCATAAAATATGAAGAACCTCTTATTGATCAATTAATACAATTTCTCAGATTAAAGGATTGGTACACTAGCGCCGATCATTCGACAAATGTCAGAAACATTACAATTAATATTGCAAAATATCTTATGAAAAAAAAGCAAATTCACATATCTGAACATGATTTGTATGTTCTTCAATATGGGGCTTATCTTCATGATATTGGCAAATTGTATATTACCTGGTTTGAACTGAATAAAACAGCACCTCTTACAAATGAAGAGTTCTCACTAATAAAAAATCATACGGTCTTTGGTAAACAAATATTACAAAAATTGAATATGGACAAATTAGGCGATTTTGCTATTGGACATCATGAAAGAATCGATGGTTCGGGATATCCCAAAGGGGAAAAAAACCATCCGTTACTTGTTAATATCGTCGCTCTTGCCGACACATTCGATGCGGGAACCTCAACCTCCAGAAAATATAGAAAAGCAAGAAAAGAGACAGAAATAATAAATGAAATTAAAAAACTTAGTGGTAAAGCATTTTATCCGAAAATAGTAAATGCTTTGATTGAACTTTCAAATGCAGGAATAAATTTAAAATCTTACAATGGTAATTAAATTATGTATCTAATTCCTTTTGTTATATCATACCTTATTGGAACAATATCCCCTGGCTTTTTTATAACCAAATTATATAAACATGTTGATATAAGGAAATCAGGTTTCAATTATACCGGTACTACCAATGTGTATAAAATTGCTGGATTTTTACCCGCATTTTTAACAGGTTTGATAGATTTTTCGAAAGGTATCGCCGCCATTCTTATATCCTACCTATTATGGGAATATATGACTCCCGATTATTTTCAAGACTACTTTATATTAATCTCTGCAATATTTGTAATACTTGGACATATTTTCCCTTTTTATCTGAATTTTCGAGGAGGAAGGGGAGCAGCTACATCTTATGGAATCGTAGTTCTAAGCTTAATTATACTTGTCAAAATCGGTCTTCCATTTTTCCCGATACTGTGGATGATTGCTTATACAATAATACTTTTTCTTGTTTTCCATTCATTTTCATTATCCGGATTTATAATCATTCTCATATTAATTGCATATTTAGTTCTTAATTTAGCAAAATCCAGCTTTTATTCATTCTATATTATTGACAAAAATATTACCTTTTTAATATGCATAATGAGTCTTGTTATAATAGTAATATCTTCAATTTATACTTATATTACAAAAAAGAGTTTAGTGTTTAAAATGAAAATAGCCGATAAAAAGGATAATAGTATCAATTTCTACTATTATTTTGCTTTACTCATTATCCCGTTTATTGTTTTTCTATTCTCAAAAATTATCTGTTTTGTAATTTTAATGACAATGTTTATTTTATTATTAGGAATTCTTTTTATACAATTCAATGATATTAAAAAGGTTTTTAATAATAAAAATATTCGATTTATATATTTTTTAATCTCAATACTTATAATGATTCCATTATTCAATAGAAATATAATTATTATAATTGCATCCGGTTATATTTCAGGGAATGTATTTTGCTATTTAGTAGAGAAGTATTTCAGTAAAATCGCTCTATTCGAGGATATTACATTAGAGGGATTTTTAGCATTTTTCGGATTTTACCTATTGTCATTAATTACATTAAACTGGTACTTCTCTATTCCTACTGTTATAATTATATGGTTTAGTCTTTTCAATTCAGTTCTATTTATCTTAATTAAAGAATCTTTCAAACATTTTATTATACCTTTATCGACCGCAATTTTACTCTATCTAATTATTTATAATCTCCCTATCAATTATTTGTCCGTCTTTTAAATGTAATATTTCACTTGCAATTTCAGCCACTTCTCTTTGATGAGTAACCATAATAATTGTTTTATTACTTTTGTGAAGTTTGTCAAAAAGAGCTAAAATCTCTTCCCCTGTTTTAGAATCAAGATTTCCCGTAGGTTCATCGGCAATTATAATAGCCGGATCTGTTACCATCGCCCTTGCAATTGCTACTCTCTGTCTTTCTCCACCTGAAAGTTCATGGGGGCGATGATTTTCTCGTTTTTCTAGATTTGTGAGTTTCA
>JAGLYS010000322.1 GCA_023132105.1 Caldifarciminota bacterium | reverse complement strand
AGATAGATGCCATTATACTTTGTCCTGGCTTTACACATAGTGATGTATCAGAGATATTTCAGGCACTTGAGGGTAAGGTATCTGTCAATGTTGCCAGAGGAGATGGACCCAGTAGTAGAATTTCACATGCTGTGATACAAAAGGAATACTCCAATAAATAAAATGATACCGAAATGATAACGATCAGATGTATAAAATGTCATAAAAAGGTTTTTAAGTATAATAAAATCGGAAAGGGAAGATTGCTGCACTGCTGGGAAAATAGAATTATAGAGGATTATTCTGTAAGGGATGGTAATAATGTAAAGTGTCAATGTGGCAATGTGCTTGGAATTGTTCAGAATAAGTGGATTAAAATGAAACAGAATTCTTTTATATACTCAGGAAAAATAACAAGAAAGTAGGAAGGGAAGAGGGAGAACCACCACGAATTCACAAATTTGTAACGAATTGCACAAAGAGAAGAGAATAATTTATTGCTTTAATTACATAAAAGAAATAACCAAGGAGAAGAGAAAGGGATTATGGCGTATGATTAATTTCACGAATTAGAGAATGAATTACACGAAGGGAAAGAAGATAAATCTTCTGCTTTAAATACATGGATTAGGGCAGCCACAGGGGGTTGCCCCTACGATTTCAATATACGGTTTACGATTAACGGTTTACAAAAAATAAACATGTCATTGCAAACGAAGTGAAACAATCCCACAAGAGTAAATTTAGATTGCTTTGTCGTTCCACTCCTCGCAATGACATTGATGGGCTTAGTAGAAGAGTATGAGATTCTGAATCAAGTTCAGAATGACAAGGAAAGGCGGAATGACAAAGAGGGAGATCCACCGCTAATCCACGAATCTATAAGCAATTTCACTAAAGAGAAATATCATTTAAATTTCCCTCACACTGGCGGGAGGGAATTGAGGGGAGCTATTATCATTGACTTGGTTTATATTTTCTGTTAATAATTATATAAAGATATAATATATTATGAATGGAAATTTAATTAAATATGTAAAAAAACTACAGAAATCCTCATTCAGGGATTCGGAAAAAAAGATATTAGTTGAAGGTATAAATGCATTTAAACAGGCAATAAAAAGTGGTCTGAAATGTAATTTCATATTTCTTGATAAAAAATATGAAAAATCTTTAATCGATATAAAATGCGAGAAATTCATAACGGACAGCAAAACGATGGATAATATGTCATCTACAAAAACATCTTATGGTGTTGAATCTGTTTTTGATATGCCAAAGATGAATTTCAATAAAAATAAAAATATTCTTTTTCTTGATGAAATAAAAGATCCGGGAAATTTAGGTACACTTATAAGGTCATCTGTTGCATTTGGTATAACAAATATTTTTTTAAGTAGAAACAGTATTGACCCGTTTTCACCTAAGGTAATTAGAAGCAGTACGGGATATCTGTTTAGGACATTCATCAAACGAGATGATTACGATATTTCATATTACAAATCATTGGGTTATCATATATATGGAACCGATCTTAACAAAAAAGGTAAAGATCTTAATAAAATAAAGACAATAAAACCATATATTTTAATCCTGGGAAATGAGGGAAGAGGTATTTCGACAAATTATTTACATATTTTAGATGAAAACATTGTATTAAATATATCAAATAATGTTGATTCCCTTAATGTTTCAGTTGCAGGAAGTATTATTATGCATTATCTTTATAGTAATGAGTGATATATTATTTTGTTTACTGATTTAATTGTTAAAAAAGGAGAATTTATGAGATTTCATTTTTCAGGTGGTATTTTCTGGGGTTCGATACTAATATTAGTAGGTATATTGTTGTTAATCAAGAACTATACAAACATATCAATTCCAATATTTAGAATTATATTTGGATTATTCTTTATCTATATAGGCTTTAATATACTTTTTGGGGGTGTTAGAAAAAGCAAGGGTTCTGATGTTATATTCAATGAAAGAGAATTTAAAGTTACCGAATTAAAGGATGAATATAATGTAGTTTTCGGACGAGGTGTAATAGATCTTAGAGATATAGAAATACCCGATACTACAAAATATATTCAAGTTGATGTCGTATTCGGGGTAGGTATTATTAAGTTGAATAAGAATACACCGATTTTAGTGAAACTGTCTACTGCATTTGGAGCTGTAGAGGCACCGGGAAGGTCTGTTGGGTTTATAGGTGACAATATTTATAAAACAGAGAGTTATAAGGAGGGAGAGAACTGTATAAAAATAAAAGCAGAAGCTGTATTCGGACATATACAGATTGAGGTGGAATAACCACTGAAAGAGAATAGAATCACGGAAGGAGGGATCCACCACGAATTCTCGAATTTATAACGA
The DNA here is from genome assembly GCA_023132105.1 of Caldifarciminota bacterium. Lineage (GTDB taxonomy): Bacteria > Hydrothermota > 32-111 > QNBC01 > QNBC01 > JAGLYS01. The sequence goes on along the minus strand of JAGLYS010000322.1, from coordinate 393 downwards.
ATTTCACTAAGAGAGGAGAATATTTATTGCTTTTACAGAATTAGGGCACGAAGCATCGTGCCCCTACAATTTCACGAATTTTCAATTCACTGTTTACAATTTACGATTTACGACTTTTAGACTTGCAACTTGTAACTGTTATCTATACATATCTACCAATGTCCCTATAAATTGGTTGACATAACTTTTCTATTATGATATTTTATGCTGAAATCTTTTTAAGAGATTATATATGAATACAGATGAATTAAGATTGAAAGTAAATGAACTTAGAATCGCAATTATTGATATGATATTCAATGCTCAGTCGGGACACCCTGGTGGTTCTCTTTCTGCAATAGATATATTAACTGTTCTTTACAATAATTTTATGAAACATAATCCCAAGAACAC
>JAGLYS010000321.1 GCA_023132105.1 Caldifarciminota bacterium | reverse complement strand
CGAATTTATAACGAATTACACGAAATTGAATGATTAAAATAGCATAAATGAAAGTACTATTCCCATATTCTTTATTGACCGTAGAGACGCAAGATATTGCGTCTCCTTAATATGTGGCGTAAAACATTAGACGCAAAATGTTGCGTCTCTACATAGAATCTAAATGTATAGATTGCTTCGTCGTTTCACTCCTCGCAATGACATTGATGGGTTTAATGAAACAGGTTAGTGTGTATATACATATCTAATTTTACACATATTAACACTATTGACGTATATGCAATTTAATACTAATATTATATTGAGGTAATATGGATGATAAAAAATTTATAGAAGAATGGCTCAAAAATAATCCTGTAATCGATAAAGATGCGGCAGCAGGTAGAAAGAAACATAGTAGATCATTCAATAAAAAGAAATTCGATCTTATTATCGATATTCATGGATATATGAAAAAGGAAGCAACGGATCTTGTAAAAAATCAACTTAAATTATCGCATAAAAAAGGATATAGAAAAGTACTTATAATTCACGGTAAAGGATTACACAGTTCGGAAGGTCCTGTTCTTAAAGAGAAAATCAGAAAAATACTTATTGCAAGCATTTATGTTAGTGATTTTCATATAGCAAGCCCTAAGGATGGAGGCGAAGGAGCAACAGTAGTCTATATTAGAAGGGGCTGAGTTCCTTTTCCGTAGCAAAGGGGAATGTAACATCTGTAATTCCGGCATTTACACTCATATCTCCATTAATTCTATATTTTAGTGCCTTTTTTTCGATTAGAGATTTGAATATCTGGGGTAAGTTGCTAAAACTAACGGAGACTGGAATCCTTATATAGTTTGTACCCAATGCAGATATACTAATGCTTGATTTCGAACCACTGCCGGCATTAAGTCCATTAATTGCTATATTATAATTGACCTTTGGGATCTTTATGGGAAAGTTGTTTCTATTTTCTACATTGAGTCCAATATCCAGTTTTACATCTGAGAATGAAATATTGCCCAATCTAACATCTTTTATTGAAATTTCAGGTTTAGTAATCGGTTTTATATTCTTTATAAGTGAACATCCATTAAGTAATAATAAAACAACGACAGGTAAAATTTTAAATGTATTTCTCATTTTTATGCTCCTTTGGTTTGATTAAAACACTTCTCATTCCTTTTTGATAAAATATATCGATTTTCATTGGTAATTCCGAGTATATATGTTTTACTTTCAATTTAATTTTATCATCCTTTATATTTATAGTAATATTATCTATCTGTTTTCTCCATAAGTATATCTCCTTTCCGTTTAATGATACTTTATTTTTTTGACAATAGCTATTAGTAATGAATTCAAGCGAATCTATCCATCCCGGAAAGCTTTTTTCCGAAAATGAATGATTGTGGTATAATATCGAAAAAATCCCTCCTAATTTTTTAAAATAGTATAATAGATCCTTATAAGGTTTTTCAATCTCTAAATGCATATATGCAGAATCCATTAAATAGAGTGGTATCTCAAGTATGTCATTATACCAAACAGGATATGATGTTCCTATTGCATATCCTATATTATTTCTAAATCCAGCTGTTGAGTCATAATGAATAGAGGAAAACGAAACATTGTTAATATACTCAAAGAAATTTTCAGTAAGATAATGTTTTCGCATTCCAATAATTTCACTTGCATAATTCTCAAGAATCGATTTTTCTCTATTCACAAATCCGGGATTTAGTATTTTTTCATCGGATAAATGAAGGCCAATTTCACAGTGATTGTTTACTAAATATTCAATTGTCCCTCTGGCTTCATCTAAAGAATATCTTCTTGCATATTTATCTTTTTTCTTTGTAATAAAAAAGAATGTACTCCTTATTTTCTTTTCTTGTTCCCAGTTCAGTATTTTTGCAAAATTCCAATATCTATCCCGTGTAATATCTATCATAGCCAATATATCATTTAAACAGGAGTTATTATGAAATTTGAAAATATTTGTGAATTTTGAGAATCTTAATAAATCAACATCATGAGACATAAATAAAATAGATTTTTCCCCATAGGGGAGAGGTTGTATAATAGGGACAACTGTTTTTCTTTTTAGAAGAAATTTTGTAACAATTTTCCTGAAATGTAATGATAAAATATCAATTACCGGTTTTCGGGGATTCATCAATATTTGTTCCAAATATGTTTTTATTGTGTTTGGTATATCATATAAATAAAGCGTATCACCTTTTACTTTTGATATCAATTTGGATGAAGAAAAAACCCCGACTTTTTCATTGCACAAATTAACAGTGTTAATGTCTTTACTCTCTTCGAATAGAATATTGTATTTTTTTCTCTCGTTCTTTTTATAACCGATATGAATTTCTTTATCATTCTTAATCCATTTCAGTCCTGAGATATAAAGTAATGTATCAATAACCTGATTCATAATAGATTCCTGATTTTATTTATCACTTTCACTAATCGAAGTATATTATATCCGAGAGATAAGTGAAAGTAGGGTGTTAAGATTACATTGAAATTTTCTTTAAATCTATTAATTGATGGTGTATTAGCCCCTTGAAGATCAAAATAATTATTAATACTCAATTCCGTTTCTATTACATTTGAGATAAAATATAAGTTTAGATTTGTATTTCTAATTTTGTTGCTCATCCCATTTGCAAAAAGGTAGCTGCAAATTGAATCCCTGATAATTATAGCCGAAGATATGCAGGTGTTATTCAGATAGAGAGAATAAATTGTTCTTCTATTCTCTTTTAGATTATTGAAAATATTATATAAGTATTCTTTATTGATTATCTTTCTTCCTTTGTTTTTATTGCTCTCATTCATTAAATCGTAAATATTATTTATATTGTCATCTCTGGAAATAATTAAATTTTCTTTATCAATCTTCTTTATTTTTCGCATTACATTCTTTTTAAGAATTTCATTGCCTTTCCTAATTCTGTATGTATATTTGATATCTGCTCTCCATCCATTAATCAAGAATGCTCTAACATCTGTGATTTCAGGAGGTAATGAAAACAAAGTATAGATATATCTATTTTTTTGTATATTTGTTATTTCTTTTATTATTTCAATAGATTTTTCACTATGTTCTATTAAAAATTCAGGTTCAATATATATACCATAAAAAGCTATTAAAGGAGGAGGGAAAGATATAAACCTGCTCTTTGACAGATTCGATATATTTCCTATTATTCTATTTCGATATATAATAGGTTTCTCATATACTATATATCCGGAAGATATAAGTGCATTTCTTAGATCATTTGAAAAATATATAAGATTTTCAGCTAACTCATTTCTGTAATCCGAAGATATTTCTCCCAAATTTCCTCCATATCAAATATAAAAGAGAGAATGTACTAATAAATAATAATACTTCAATAACAAGTAATGTCAAATGATCTGCGAACCTTTTAACTATAAATAAAGGAATAACAGATATAATAGAGAATGAGATGTAAAATACTATATTCCTAACAGGGAAAATATCCAATAATCCTGTTTTTGTCGATAATGAAATAAAGTAAAGGAGAAGAGCAATTTGAATTATTGTAGTGCATACAATTGAAATTGCCGGTCCATAAATTCCTATTATATTTAGAAGTATTATCGATAAAATCGTATTTAAAATAAGCTCGAATAATGTTATGTAAAAAACTATTTTCGATTTACCTATAAGATTTAGAATATTACCATAATTTGTTACTCTGAAAGGTAATAGGATCAGTGTAATCCTGAATATATTTACACTTGCCGAAAATTTATCCGAATACAATGTTGTGATAAATTCTCTTGAAACTACCATTAAAAGAAAAAAAAGTGGAATTATAATTATAGAGGTTTTCTCTATGGATTTTCGTACAATATCGATGATTTTTCTATGCTCTTTTTTGTGATAATAATTTGTTATTGCCGGCGATATTACGGAAACTATACTTGCTATAAATAGCGATAAAAGAGGGATCTGATATGAACCATTTATATAAACAGCATAGATTGATGCTCCAAGAAATGAAGAGATGATTAATTTATCTATATTACACGATAGTATTCCGATAATACTATTTCCAGCAATTGGCAAGGAATAAGTCATTACCTCTTTAAATATATCTATGTCGATAAACCTAAATTTGAACTTATAATATCGATTAATGATAAAAAATGTTAGTAATATTTGAATTATACCTAATATTGCATAAAATATGAATAGATTTATAAATTCCATTTTTGTGAAGTAAAATATCGTTATAAATATCATATCCAATGATGTGATAAAAGAATAGTAGTAAAAAATTACCTTCTCTTTTTTTTGAGAAATCAAGAAAGGATCAATCGAAGATGTTAAAATTCTTGAAGCTATAAATATACTATATAGCAGAAGAGGTGTTACTATTTTATTGTTTTTAAAAATATAACCATTATTAATCGCAATAATGTAAATGATTAGCGCCGAAAGGAAACTCATAAAAATAAATAAAGTTAGTATAGAGGATAAAAATTTATCTCTTTTTATTCCGGAAAATTTGGGGAGAAAAAAAAAGATTGCTGTTGGTAGTCCAAGAATAAATATCGGGATAATAATCTGTCCTACAAGTATAACCTGTTGATAAGTACCATAATAAAATTTTGAAAGGAGATGAGATAATACTATTGAAAAAACGAGTGTAACAATTGCTTGTAGTGTTTTTCCGGAAGCTAAAAATATGGATCTCTTAAAAAAACTCATTGAATCTATTCTACTGAAATGTTATAATCTCTTAGTTTTTCTTTACTTTTCTTTGCCCAGATTGTATATTTATTAATATTAAAGCATTTTTGCCATGATTTTATAGCAAGTTCTTTATTCCCAGCCATTTCAAATGTGAGTCCCATATGATAGTACACCTCATAGAGATTTGGTGATAATTCTATTGTTTTCTTAAAATGTTCAAGTGCATCTATATACATTCCTCTATCAAGATATATAAGCCCTAAATAGAACCTTGAATATATTGTAGCTTTTTTATTCCTGTTTTCATGAATAACTTTTGATAAGCATTCAATTGCCTCACCATAATTTTTCTTTTTATACATAATGAAACCCATATTCGTATGTGCAATTGGATCATTCGGTGATTTAATCATTACCTTCTGTGCAAATATCATGGCATCATCGTATAATCCCTTTTTCATTAATGCCCAACTCAAAAGATTTGTAGCTTCAATTTCATCAGGAGAAAGCTCGATAGTCTTTTTTAGTATCTCAATAGCTTTATCGTAATCTTCTTTTATAATACGATTCCATCCCTCATCAATCATTGTGAGAACATTTACAGGAGATACTTTCATTGCCTGAATAAAAGATTTCACATGTTGTTTATCTCCATTTTGGACTGATACTGTTTTAATATTTGATGCAACTTTCTTTAATTTACTTTCCAATTCATCTATATCCTTTCTGATATCCTTAATTTCATCGTACATATCTATTAATTGCTTTTTTATTAACTCTTTCTCTTTTGGGTTTGTCGTTCTATTTACTTTTGATTCAATCATTGTAAGTCTCGTCTTTAATCTTTTAATATAGATGTCCATTGCTTTCCACCTCTTTATTTTTTAATGTTTTCATTATATTTACTATTGTTTCGGGTATTTCATTGAGAGGTTTGATATAATCAACAGCACCTGTTTTGATCGCTGCTTGAGGCATACCATTTATCATTGCAGTTAATGCTGATTCCGCTATTGTAAAACCGTTATATTTTTTTATTGTTTTCATTCCGCAAGAACCATCTTTCCCCATGCCAGTTAACACAATTCCAATCAGATTGCTTTTATATATTTTGGCTGCTGAATTAAAAAGTGGTTCACAGGAAGGCATAACGCTATTAATTTTTTCCCCTTTTATTAGTCGAATAATATTGGTTTTATTATCAATAGATTCAACCATCATATGATAACCTGCTTTTGCAATTATTGCATTGCCCTTTTTTATTAGCATACCATCAGTAGCTTCTCGAACACTTAAGTTACATTCTTTATCAAGATGCTGAGCGAATTGCTTTGTAAAGCCCTCGGGCATATGCTGAACTATTAGTATAGAAATTGGAAATCTATAAGGGAATTCTTTTAATATCATAGTTAATGCTTTTGGACCTCCTGTTGAAGCACCAATTACGAGATTTATAGAATGTAAATCATCATAATTGTAGATTTCTATTTTAGCTTTTATATGTTTTTGTAAATTAATATTAATATTGGAAGAATTTCTTATTTTTTCGATTAAAATACTTTTAATTTTATCAATATCAAATGACACAGGTCCCGAAGGTTTTCGAATAAAATCGATTGCTCCCTCCTGTAACGCTTTTATTGTTGGCCCAGCCCCCTCTTCGGCATAAGCACTTAAAATAATTATCGGTATTGGATTTTGCTTCATTATTTTTTGTGTAGCTGTAATGCCATCCATTACGGGCATTTCTATATCCATTGTTATAACATCAATCGGCATTTTTCTAAGTATATGTAAAGCTTCCTTCCCATTTTTTGCTTTAGCCACTACTTCAATATCAGGTTCATTATTAAGCATATCAGAGATAAATTTTCTCATGAAAACCGAATCATCAACAACAAGAACTCTAATCTTATTCATTACAATTGTAATTTTCCCATCTTATATGATTTCACTATAACAATTCCCGTATCAAGATGAAATTCTATGCTTCTACCATAATCTGCACCTACATCTTCGCTTATGATGGGTATTCCCTGCCTTTCAAGATTCAGGTGAGCAGCTGCAATATTTCTTTCACCTATAGGTTTTAATGCATGTCTTGGTAGTTGGCTGAACATATTAGCTCCTCCAATAATTTTTGCACACAAATTATTTATATTTGAGCCATTTTCAATCAATTGGTATACTAATTGATCAATACCCATATCAGCAAATTTAGCAGGATTTGAAACATCCACACTAAGTGATGAATCTGGTAATAGAAAGTGTAATAATCCTCCGGATTTATTTTTCTTATCATATAAAGCTAAAGCAATACATGAACCTAATCCATTCGTTATAAGAATTGCTGGATTTTTTGCAATTATAAATTCACCAATATGGACTGTTTTTTTCATTTTTTCTTATATATCCTATTTGTTAAATCTATTAGATCGAATTTATCTTTTACATATGACGATAAGGTTTCTACTTTTCCTAAAATAAGATGTCCATCAGTTTCTAATAAATTATAGAATTTACTGACTATTTTATTCTGAAATTCCTTATTGAAGTAGATAAAAACATTTCTACAAACAATAATGTTAAATTTGAAATCAAATAAAGAATCAACATCATGCAAATTTATTGTGGCTATATTAACATTTTGTTTAATATTGTCGTTTATAGTGAATGTTTTGTCATTTATCGATACATATTGTTTGTATTTATCAGGTATGCTTTTATACTCTTCTATAGGATAGATAGCCATTTGAGCTTTTTCTATAGCTTCCTTGTCAATGTCAATTGCTGTGATTTTGTATTTTATATTATAACTTTTTCTGATAAATTCAATTATCATTGCAATTGAATATGATTCTTCTCCTGTTGCACATCCTGCGCTTAAAATATTATATCTATGTTCTTGTGGCAAATCCTCTATAATTAGCTCCTCGATTTTAGCAAATACTTTAATGTTTCTAAAAAATTCAGTTACATTTATAGTAATTATTTTTACAATCTCCGAATATTTATCGGGGTTTAAATAGAAGTGGTTTAAAAGCTCTTTTACATTATTGAGTTTATATTTTCTTAAAATGACTCGTATTCTCCTTTTTAATGGCTTCTCTTTATATCCGGAAAAATCATAACCCGTGTTTTCCTTTATCTTTTTGATAAAAACTTCAAGTCCTGTATAATCGGTACTATCCATCTATTTACCTTTAGTTTGCTCTTTTAGCAATCTTATGTTTTTTCTTAATGTAGAATTGTTCGGTTCGAAAATAAGAGCTTTTTCCCAGTATTTTAGAGCAGATTCGAACTTTCTTTCTTTGAAGTAAATGTTACCTAATTTAAATAGTGTTTCAAAATCATCACCGTTAAGTTGAATTATCATATTTAAATGATCTTTTGCATCTGAAAATTTTCCTTTCTTATAATACAAATTCGCAAGTTCGATGTGTGAATTAAGATATCTGTTATCAGCATTTATAGCATTAAGAAAGCACTCTTCTGCCTTAGGTAAATCTCCTTTTTTGATAAACAACATGCCAAGGAATGAGAATATTTCGGGTGTTTTGAATTTTCTTTCGATTATTTCTTCAATAAATCCAATTGCATTGTCGAGATTGTTTTGATGTAAAGAACATTCAGCAAGGTAAGCTAATGGATAGATAAGACTCTGATCTTCTGCAGCAGCTTCGGAGAGAAGTTCGGCAGCATCATCAAGTTTACCTGTTTTAAAATAGTAAATTCCAAGATTTGCAATCAATTTCTTATTCGTTACATCAATCGATAAAGCGTTTT
>JAGLYS010000320.1 GCA_023132105.1 Caldifarciminota bacterium | reverse complement strand
GTTGTCTGTGCAAATTAACATACCCTCTTTATAGTCTGCAATTTTTCCTATTATACCCGAGTTATAATGAATTATAGGTACTATATTGTTATTCGATATTTTATATATTTTGTGTTGTCCTGCTATATATATAACATTGTCGATTATAGATACATCATTAATTTTGTCATTAAAATGAGGATAGAAATAAGTTGTATCAAGAAGAAAATTCACACTATTATTCCTATATGACATTATATCATTTTCGGAATATATAATGAGTTTATTATTAAAACCTCTAATTCCCCTTATCGTTCCCGATATTCCATTTAAAATATGTTTTTTCTGTCCCGTGTATTTATTTATTATAAACAGACCATATCTATTAGTACCTGCAAAAATCAGATGTTTAAATGTATCGATAGCAGTGTAATAATATGTTTGATTCCCTTTTCTTATCATATAAGGGGCAAGTTCTACATAGAGCATTGGTTTGGGAATTTTGATGATATTCATCCAATTATTAGAGTAGCTATTGTCTTCTTGCAGCCAATTCCCCGTAATTTTAAATATTTCACCCCTCTCGGTTTTCAAGTAAATATCTCTATCAACCCCATATTTCGAAAATGAATGACCACTGTGTTCTATCTCTTCATACATGTTCAAATAAGGATTTAAAACGGTAAGAGAATATTTATGAAAAATTATGTATGTATCACCACCATTTATAGATATTGCATTAAGTATTTCTTTATTTTGATTAGAGTAGTATACAATAGAATCCTTTATGGGGTCATAAATTCCAAAACTGTAAGGTGTTGTAATCAATACGCTATTGTCACCCGAACAAATATTGTTAACATACCTACTGAAGGGTATAAATGTGTAGTTGTTGTTAAATGAGAAAAATAAAAATAAAATTAGTTGCAACAAATACATTTAAATGCCTCTGGAATAATTGCAATTAATTCATCCATACTTATAGAATACTTGCTTAAATTCTCAGATGCAATTTCCCCTGTTAACCCATGAAGATAACTGCCGAGAGAAGCAGCGTTAAGGATATCCATACCATTGCCCATAAAAGCAGTAATAATTCCGGATAATATATCTCCACTGCCACCTCTTGCCAAAGCACTGTTTCCTGAAAGGTTTATATATGTTTCATTGCCATTCGTTATTATGCTTTTGTATCCTTTAAGGAGGACTGTACATTTGAATTTGTCGGATAATAACCGTGCGAAATTTAATCTCTTTGTGTTAATTTCGTCTGCATTTATTCCCAATACTCTTGCTGCTTCTCCGGGGTGCGGTGTTATAAGTAATTTATCTGTTTTGATACTAATCGAATTATTATAGAGAATTCGTAGTCCATCTGCATCGAGTATTATCGGTTTATCAATTTCACCAACAATCATTTCCACAAAATTTAATGTGACTTTATTATCTGAAATACCAGGACCTATCAATACCGCATCCATATCATTCGAAACATCTATAATTTTCTTAAAATTACTAAGGTCAATAGAACCTTCTTCCGTTTCCTTAAGTGGGATTTTGATTGTATCAGGTATATATGAAGAAATGGTACGAGAGAGTGATTCAGGGAATGCGGAATAAACAAGGCCTGCACCACTCTTAACCGCGGATTTTGAAGAAAGCATTATCGCTCCCGGATAACTTTTCGATCCACCAATTAAAAGTATTTTCCCAAATGAACCCTTATGTGAATTATCACTTCTTTTAGGCAAAAGATATTTGGCAAGATTTTTATCGATAGCATAATTATTAAATTTAATATTACTGTAAATACTGGATGGAATACCGATATCCGAAACCTTAATATCACCACAGAAAAGATTGCCGGGAGTAATATACATTCCTATTTTAGGTAATTCCATAGTTATTGTTAAATCTGATTTGAATGCATATTTTTCCACTATTCCTGTATTACTATCCAGTCCGGTAGGTATGTCTATAGCAATCTTGAATGCGTTTTTCTTATTAAGAATATCAAGTAATGATTGTAACTGCTCTTTTAACGGTAGTTTCAGTCCGATACCAAGAATAGAATCAATAATTACATCAAATTTTTTTGATAGATCCTTTATGAAATCTATACCGATATTTTTACATATTCTATAATTGAGGTATGTAGGATCATTACCTTTTTTCGGAATGTTATATGGATATATGGAAACATCGAACCCCATTCTCTTCAAGTGTCTCGCAATTACATAACCGTCACCCCCGTTATGCCCTTTTCCACAAACTATTAATACATCCTTTTTTTCTGAAATCGAGTTCGATATTTCCTGTGCGGCGTTTTTACCGGCATTTTCCATTAAAATTACCGGTTCTATTCCAGCTTTTTCGGATAATTTGTCAATTTTATATATTATTTCTTTTGTAGCTAATCTCATTCCTATTTTTTCTTTATTTTATTAGAATATTCATCTAACTCATTAAATATCTCATCTCTATTCTCTTTGAATTTCTCTTCTTCAATTTGCTCCCTAAATTTATTAAGGATTGAATTCAGTTTGTTTATTTGGTTTAATTTGGTAAGCATTATGTCGTATTCATTTCGCGGTTCTTTGAAATTTAATATTTCAATTTTACCATTAATAATCATAAGAAGATTATTTAATGTATGTAAATATTGTGAAATGAATATGGCAATATCATTTTTCATGATTTACCTCCTGTCGTATGCATTAGAATATTCAATTATTTCCGCTGCAGATTTAAGCATCTCATTATCAAGCATTTTATCAAGAACATTAAAAATAGAATTAACATATTCTTTGAATTCTATAGCGAGTCCTTGTTTTTTGCTAATTGCAACAATGTCATTGTCAATAAAGAGTCCATAATAATGAATACTATCATTTTTGATATTATACACCTTAAAACAGTTTTTTGAAAGTACAAAATTGTTATTTAAAATTATCCTATCTTTCCCGAAATGAAATTTGTCAAGTCCGTCAATATCAACTGTTTTTGAATTTTTGAATTTACTTGTGTAGAGAGGATAAACTGCAATATCCCCATAGGAAAGTGCAATATCCAACAATGTTTTACTTATGTAACCGGATATTTCCAATTCGAATGTATCATTATTAGTTCTAATAAGGGGGTGATAATTTTTAATCCTTCTATAAAATATATTTATTTCCTTATTATTTAATCCTCTTATCTTTGCAAATGTTATGAATCTTTTCGGTAAAGCCGGTAACATTCTCAGAAGAATTAAATCTACATTTAGCTTATTGCCCTCAATCTTGAAATTATCAAATGTTTCATTATGATTTATAACAACAGAACCTTTTGCATGCGGATCTATCATAGCGATAACGGGGTTGGGATAAAACCTATTAACTGTCTCTTTCTTAATTGCCTTATCGGGGAAAAGGGAATATATGTATTTTGGGGTTGAAAAAGAGGAGTAATTGGAAAATTGAGACCACCTACCATCAATAAATTTATAGAATAATCCATTAAATTTCACAGTATTTATCGAATCTTCACCCATTGTTCCGAATTCCCAATAGTTGTTTTCATCTATATAATTCAAATGTAAACGGCCCTTTATCATACTATTATTGAATTTAAAATTATAGGCTCCGTATGATAATTTCAGATTTCTTAGATTTGATTTTTCACTTATATTCGAACTAATTTGCACATTATTACGAGCTGAACATGAAGAGAGAAACAATAGAAAAATTGATAATATACTAAACTTTATAATCGAATCCATCGGGAAGTAGCTTCTTAATACTCTTTTCTTCATAATTTACTCCATCATTAGAAAACATTATTATTTTAGCATCATTTGAAAACTCACTAATCACCTGTCTGCAAGCTCCACAAGGCGTGATTGGGGATTTTGCCGTTGATAATATAAAAACCTTTGTAATTGTTTTTTCACCTTTGCTTATTGCATGAAAAATAGCATTTCTTTCTGCACAAATGGTTAGGGAGAATGACACATTCTCAACATTAACACCATAATATATATTCCCACTTCCCCCTTCAGCAGCAGATGCTACATTGAATTTTGAGAACGGAGCATAGCTGTTTTTTAATAAGCTTTTTAATTTGTCATAGATTATTTTATAATCGCTTTTTTCTTTTAATAAATACATTAGATGTTTTCCCTCCGATAAAATAATTAAAGTTCCTTATGGCGATGTCCTTTGGTGTAACCTCCGCCGAATAATCTGTAATACCAGGATATCCGTAATCCAACCACTTATCATATAAGT
>JAGLYS010000032.1 GCA_023132105.1 Caldifarciminota bacterium | reverse complement strand
AAACTTTTGTGCGATAATTAATACAATAGACTTCTGTACTGTCAATTAGAGATATAGAATCAACACTGCAAGTTGTATGTCCGCCTAAGAATGCATATTTAACGGAAAAAGATAAATTATCCCCAATTTTAAGGGCATTAATCTGAATTGCATAGAGAAATATGATAATAAAGAATGTAATTTTTTTCATATATAAATATAACAATTTAGCAGTATTTGTCAAATGGGGAACAGGTATTCCCCCTCTCTTAGTGTAATTCGTGGTTATTCTCTCCCTCTCCGTGGTTTATTACTTAAACATTTTCTTGATTATTTTTAAAAACATATTTTCATCATTATTCTTATCTATAAAATGGTATACTTTTTCCCTCTTTTTGATCATTCCGAATTTCTCTCTTGCCATTTTCTCTATATAAAATGTATCTTTTCTTAATTTCAATTCTTCCGCCTTCAAGGAATCTATAATCAAATTGTATGTTATGATTTTACTATTTAATTTTCTTATATCGTTCCTGACAAGAATGATACTCCAAAACTCCTTTATAATAAAAAAAAGTAAAATTATTAATATTAGCATTAGGAGGATATTTAATATCCTCCTAATACTACTTTTATTCTTAATATATAGATTGTAATTATTCTGTTTTTTCAATACTTGTAAATGCTCCTATACCCGGGAATATCGATTCACCGAACATTTCATCTTCAATTTCCATCAATCGGTTGTATTTATCAGTTCTCTCCTGCCTTTGTACTGAGCCGGTCTTAATAAAACCAGTGTTCATTGCGACAGCAAGATCTGCAATTGTAGTGTCGCTTGTTTCTCCGGATCTATGAGAAACCACACAAGTCCAACCATTATTTTGAGCGTATCGAATTGTATCAAGTGTTTCTGTCAGAGAACCTATCTGATTTAGTTTTATTAAAATCGAATTAGCGGAATTTTCTGATATTCCCCTTTTTAATCTATTTATATTTGTTACAAAAAGGTCATCCCCAACCAATTGAATTTTCATTCCCAATTTTTCATTAAGGTGTTTCCAACCAGCCCAATCATCTTCGAAAAGCCCATCTTCAATACTCAATATATGATAATCTTTTACCCATTTTTCATATAATTCGATTACCTTGTCAGAATTTACCGGTTTAGGAAACTCTTTCAATCGATATGTTCCGTCCTTATAGAATTCATTGGCGGCAGCATCAAACCCTAAGACAATATCTTTATCGATTTTATAATCGGTTTTATCAATTGCTTCAAGTATTAATTCGAATGCTTCTCCGTTTGTTTTTAATTTTGGCGCAAAACCACCCTCATCTCCATAACTTGTACTATATCCTTTCTGTTTTAATATCCCTTTTAATGCATAAAAAACTTCTGATCCCATTCTGACAATATCGGAATAGTTCTCCCCTTTGATAGGCATAATTAAAAATTCCTGAATATCCAAACCACTATCTGCATGCTTGCCTCCGTTAAGAATATTGATCATAGGAACAGGTAATATTTTTGCATTTGTTCCACCAATGTATCTATAAAGTGGAATAGTTAAATATTCGCTTGCTGCCCTTGCACATGCTACTGAAACCCCGAGAATAGCATTAGCCCCAAGTTTTGATTTATTTTCCGTTCCATCAATTTCAAGCATACGATTATCTATATATAATTGATCCAGAACATCCTCACCAATTAGATCGGGAGAGATAATAGTCTTTATATTATTGACTGCTTTTAAAACACCTTTGCCATTATATCTTGATTTATCTCCATCACGGAGTTCAAGTGCTTCATAGGAACCTGTGGAGGCTCCGGAAGGTACGGTAAATCTGCCATATGCTCCGGATTCTAATAATACATCAACCTGAACTGTGGGATTTCCTCTCGAATCAAGAACCTCTCTTGCATCAATCATTTCAATTATACTCATTATTCCTCCTATATTACTAAAGCTTATATATATCGGTTCGCCTATCCTTAAATAGATTATTTGAATTATTGATATTTTTATCTCTTGATTTTTTTGGATCTATATCAATTTTAAGAAATGTTTCATTATCCTTTCCTGTTGACAGTATAATATCGCCTCCAGGTGCTACAATCTGGCTTCTTCCAGTAAATTGATAAGATTTTCCTCCTCGTTCATCTTTACCTACTCTGTTTGCCGTGATAATATAGATCCTATTTTCAATTGCTCTTGTTATCATAGCGTCCTGACAATATGGCATTACAAGATTGGCACTATGACATATAATATCAGCACCAGCCAAAGCTAATGATCTCATCATTTCAGGAAAAATCCAGTCAAAGCAGATCATAAGCCCTATTTTGACAATTCCGTTGTTATAAATAGGAAGATTGGAATTGCCTTTCTCAAATAATTTTTTTTCTTCATAAAACAGGTGATTCTTTCTATATATAAGGATTTTATCACCATCAACAAGAAATTGTGAATTATAGATATTATCTCCTGATTTTTCAGGAAACCCACCGATAAATATCGTATTTTTTTCTTTTGACAATTCCTTGAATTTTGAAATAGTAACAGAATAGTTTACATTTTCAGATAACCTTTCTAATTCTTCTCGGTTCTTAAAGAGGTATCCGGTTGTAAACAATTCCGGAAGAACAATAATGTCAGCTCTATCTGTACCAAGAAGGTGTAACACTTTCTGCGTATTATATTCACTATTTCCAAATTTAGGGGCAAATTGAATAAACCCTACTTCCATGTTTCAAGATTATTGAAATTTTTATATTCTATCTTGTTATCATAATTGAGTGGTTTAATTACCTGAAAATCCAGAAAGAGCTTTAAATTATTATTAATCTTGTAATCGAGTTTTATTTTGGGTACAATATAATTAACATCATTGATTTTTAAGTAGGATAAATTAATATTTGAATTGAGTTTATTGTTTTTATTTGTAAAGATATTCAATGTGTATTGCTGAATAAATAAATTATTGCCATTATTGGATATGAAAGAATAAGATACTTCCGGTTTTAAATCAATATTCTTTGTAATAATATTTTCAGAACAAATTATTGCCGGGAAAAGCACAAGGATGAAAAAGATATATTTCATAATAACCTCCAAAAATAACATATAGCATATTTTTAGATATTCAACAAGTAGAATTTGATTTATGGGGGGGGAAGGAGAGAACCGCAACGAATAACCACTGAAAGGGAGATATAACACGGAAATTGGAATACAATCATGGAAGATGAGATGCTGAATCAAGTACAGCATGACAAGAATGGAATACAATCACCCTCACCTTAATCCTCTCCCATCAAGGGCGAGGAAGAAATATTGAGAAATATCCTTTAACTTTCCCTCCACAGGCGGGAGGGAATAGAAGGGAGGGGGAAAATAGATTGTGTAATTGCGAACGAGGTGAAGTAAGAAGAGTAGTACGAAATGACATAAAAGTGAGGCATTATAATGTGAGATACTGAAATAAATTAAGCATGACATGGAAAGGAATGAGATGTATAAAACAAATAATGTCACCCTGAACTTGTTTCAGGGTCTCTCTTGCCCCTTATCGTGAGATTGCTTTGCCTGCCTGTGCGTGTTCGCACGCAGACAGGTCGTTTCACTCATCGCAATGACAATGATGGGATTAGTGGGAGGGTATGAGATTCTGAATCAATACTGAATCGAGTTCAGCACAGGGCCAGAATGACAAGGAAAGGTAGAATGACAAAGAGGGAAGAATCACGAATTACACTAATAGGAGAGAATATCTTTTTACCTTGATTCCACGAATTGGGGCAAATTACACGAAGGGGAAGAGGACAGACACAGGGGTCTGCCCTTACAATTTACGAACATATCACTTAAACTATGTATTTACCCATATTTGTATCTTATAAATTGACAAAAAAATAGATATAAAATATAATGCACTTATGATAGAACTTGATAATGTGACAAAAATATTTAAGCAAAAGAATAAATTTATTTATGCCTGTGATAATATTGATATAGAGATAGGGGAGAAGCAGGTATTTGGGATTATAGGGCCTAATGGTGCGGGGAAAACAACATCATTACGATTAATCTCGACTCTTATGAATCCTTCATCCGGAAAAATACTAGTAAACGGTTTTAATACGGTTAAAGACAAGATGAAAATAAGGGAGATTATCGGTTTCCTAACATCAGAGATGAGGTTACCGGATAATTATACACCGAGGGAATTAATGAAGTTTTTTGGCAAACTTAATAATATGAAAAATTCGGATTTGTCCGATAGAATAGAATTTCTAACAAACCTTCTTTCACTTGAAGAATATGTAGATGTACTTATTGGCAAACTATCAACAGGTAATAAGCAGAAGACATTAATTGCCATATCGATCATACATAATCCATCTATTATAATATTTGATGAGCCAACAGCGGGTTTAGATCTTTCTGCCGCTCAATCCGTACTAAGGATTATCAATATTATGAAGGATGATGGTAAGACAATAATTCTTTCAACACACAATATGACAATCGCAGAGAGAATGTGTGATAGATTAGCATTTATAAATGAGGGTAAAATCATTAAGGAAGGACACATAGAGGATATAAAAGAATTATATGGAAGCAAAGATCTGGAGGAGATCTATTTTAATCTGATATGAAAGATACAATTATAGTATTCAAGAAAGAATTAAAAGGGATATTAAGAGATAAAAGATTGTTGATTACTATTACACTAATTCCACTTTTATTTATTCCTACACTATTTTATTTTGTGGGACAAACTAGTTCAAGTGTAAAATATGAAAAAATAACAATCGCATATAAAGAATCAAGCGGGTTTATAAATCTGTTAAAAAAGAATGATGTAGAATTATTGCATATCGATGATGTGAATATTGCTATGAAATTTGATGCATGGAATGTATTCGTACAGGAAGATGATAAACAAAATGAGATTACTGTTTATATAAACACAAAACTTGATAATTTTAATGTTATTAAAAGAAGAATAGATTATTATTATTCGGAGTATAAAAATGAAACGATTGAGAGAAATTTAAAGGCACTAAAAATATTGCCGTCAAAAATCTATCCGAAAAAAATTGTTATCAAGGATGTAACGGAAAGAAAAAACAGATATTCTATTGTCCTTTCTTTTCTCCTGCCGTATCTAATTTTAATATATCTATTTTCAAATGCTATGGGTGTAGGGCTTGATAGTATAGCAGGGGAAAAAGAAAGAGGAACATTGCAACTACTTCTTGTCAATAGAATCAAAAGGAATAGTATATTATTCGGTAAACTTTTTGCCACAATGTCAGTATCTTTAACAGGAACTGTTTTTTCATTAATAGGAATATTTATAGCTGTAAAAATGAATTTTATGAATTTTGAAAGCAATATTAATTTCATAATGAAACCTGATGATTTTTTCTTTTTATCACTACTTATTATATCGTTATCTATGTTTATAGTATCGATTTTAATATTCATATCTACATATAGCAGAACTATCAAGGAAGGGCAGGGATATGTAATGCCAATTTACCTTTTAATAATAATTCTCGGAATATCATCGTTAACACCGGGATCATCTATTGCTATTCAATATGCACACTGGCCGTTTATTAGCTCTGTAACGGGAATGGTAAAACTACTCGTTGGTGAATATAGTTTACAGGATATATTTACAGCTATGGTAAGTAATATTGTCTTAGCATCCATTCTCATCAGATTATCGGCATATTTTTTCAATAAAGAATCAATAATTTTCAGAAAATAGGTATCAAATTGAATTATAAAGACAAAAGAGTTTTAATTTCAGGTATCGGTGGATTTGTAGGTTCATATCTTGCGCAAATGTTGCTTAAAAAAGGGGCTATAGTATTCGGAACAAGAAAGACGGAATTGGAAGGTAAAAAACCGAAGAATCTTGTAGATAAAAAAATAATCGATAAAGTCAAACTTATTGAAGCGGATCTATTAGATAAAGATAGTTTAATAAATACATTAAGGATTTCAAAGCCTGATTTCATTTTTCATCTCGCTGCTCAGTCATCCGTTCATAAATCATTCTTAAATCCGGATGTCACATTTGAGATTAATGTAAAAGGTACCGGGAATCTGCTTGAAGCAGTTAAAGCAGAGGATATTAAACCTCGCATTTTATTCGCAGGGACGAGTGATGAATATGGATTTGTGGCTGTTAACGAGAAACAGATAGAGAAATATGTTAAATGGAATAAGAAGCTGTCCCCGGCACCTGAACATATACCTGAAACACCGATTTCCGAAACAAATCCTCTAAGACCAATGTCTCCATATGCAATAAGTAAGATTGTAGGCGACAAGATGATGAGAGATTATTATAATACATTCGGAATTCCGGCAATTGTTGCAAGAGCTTTTAATCATGAGGGAGCGGGGAGAGGTCTTGATTTTGTTACATCTATAATAACTAAACAGGTTGTTGAATTCAAATCGGGTAAGATTGATTATATTGAAATTGGAAATATAAATGCCCTTAGAGATTGGAGTCATGTTAAGGATATTGTAAAAGGTTATTTGCTAATATTAAAGAAGGGCAAGCCGGGTGAGATTTATAATATTGGTTCCGGTAGAACAAATTCGGTTCTGACATATATTCTTCTTGCACTAAAATGTGTAAAATTATTCCCTAAAAAGTTATATACGATAAAAAACAGTAAGGTTGTAGATAATCCATTGGAAGAGGATAAAAAGCTTTTTGAGGGTTTTGATTTTTACAAAACCAGAATTGATAAATTATTGGCTGAGAATATAGTTGAATTTGAAATCGAGGATGAAGGAATAATTGTTGAAACGGATAAGCAGGATGTGAAAATAATCTTTAATAAAAATAGATTCAGACCAAGTGATATTCCGTTGGTTATCTGTGATAATAGGAAGATAAGGAAATTGGGATTTAAGGTAAATTATTCTCTTGAGGATATTGTTAAAGAACAGGTAAAATATTTTATAAAAATAAACAAAAAGCATAGATAGGATATATATCTATTTATGGTATTTCAAATGATTTTTTATTGTTGCTGCCCTATATAGTTGCTCTACTAACAAAATTTTTGCAATATGGTGAGGGAAAGTCATTTTAGATAAAGATATTATATGATTACTGCAATTTTTTATATTCTCTGAAAGACCGTCACTTCCCCCTATAATAAAAATAATAGAGGAAAACTTATATATAAATTTAGAAAATTCTTGAGAATTCATTGTCGTTCCTTCGGATGATAGTATTATAATTTTGGAATTATTTCCGATATATTTTCTTATATCTTTTTCTTCATCCAAAAGCCTTTCTTTAACGGACTTTAATTTGCTTTCTTTGAGGATGATTTCACTAATACTAAAAAAATGATTCAAACGATTGAAAAAGTCCTTTTTGGCATATTTGATGTAATCGAATTTGTCTCTTCCGACCTGGATTATTTCAATGTTTTTCAACATAATTAAAACTGCTTAAATCTCCTTGCATAAAATTGTGTTTCTCCATATAATCATTGATCATATTTAGTGTTCTATGTTTATCTAATGTCCATTTAGGAGCAATAAGCATTTCTCTGTTAGGATCCCCGGTTAATCTTTGAATAATAGTACATTTATTTAAGTATCTAAGGGCATTACAAACTATTTCAATATATTTTTCCTGTGATAGAAGTCTCAGTTGTCTCTTTCTGTATATACCTTCAAATACAGTTCCTTTTTCAATATAAAATGAATGTATTTTTATTGCATCAGCCTTTAAAACAGAACATAGTTTTATCGATTCAAGCATATCGCCGGATGTATCAAAAGGAATCCCAAATATAATATGTACACATGATTTTAAATTGTAGTAATGGATTCTTGTAATAGCATCAACAAACGAAGCTATACCATGCATTCTTCCGATTTTATTTAGAGTTGTTATATTTGCACTTTCGAGACCTATTTCTATCCAAACCTCTTTATTTCTATTCATTACAGAAAGGTGTTCTAAAAGACTGTTGTTTATACAATCCGGCCTTGTCCCGATTGCAAGAGAGATTATATTATTATACTTATATATATAATTGTACAGTTCTATCAGGTTTTTAGTGTTATCATAACTATTTGTAAATGCCTGAAAATAAAGGATGTATAAGGGATTATTATATTTTTTATCATAGTACTTCATTTGATTTTCAATTTGCTCATTAACAGGCAAACCGGACATTTTATTGCCGGAGCCGGAGTTATTGCAATAAAAGCAGCCGGATATTGATAGATTACCATCCCTTACGGGACATGTAAAACCAGCATCAATTGTAATTTTTTGAACTCGTTTGTTATATTTTTCTTTTAGATAACTGCTAAATTTATAAAATCTTTCCATTCCTAACTGTATTTATTTCTTGCATTTCTTAAAATTTCCAATTCCTTTTTAGTTAAGCTTTCAACCCCATTTACAGCGGCTTTTTTTAGTATTTTATCCACTTCACTATCAAAATTATTATAATCGTCATGCCAATCTTCCTGTTTTTCCCCCTTTAACGAATTGGGGATTTTTAGTTTTGATACAATATAAGACCATTTCAAATAGATGAATCCTGTCAATATACCACCTAAATGTGCAAAATGAGCAATATTTCCACCACCCGATATACCTGAGAAGAACTCGAATATAATAAATAAACCGACAAGATATTTTGCCTTTATAGGAATAAAGAAATATAGATAGATATATCGCTCGGGGAATAGCAGTGCATATGCGAGTAAAATACCATAAATTGCTCCCGAAGCTCCAATTATCGGAATTGGGGAATTGTAATATGTAAGAAGGGAAACAATACCGGCACCTATGCCACAGATCAGGTAATATTGGAGAAATTTCTTACTTCCCCAATGATATTCCAACTCAACACCAAAAATGTATAGTGCAAACATATTTAAAAAGAGATGCATAAATCCACCATGTAAAAACATAGATGTAAATATCTGCCAATAAAAATGCTTTTGAATAACAAGTCTTGGTATAAGACCAAAATAATAAGTCATATAACCTTTTTGAATTATCATTTGCATAACAAATACTATTGCATTTATTATGATTAATCGTATAACGATATTTGTATTTCTTGGTCTGTAATAATTACTATACATTATTTTACCATCCTTAATATGTCGTTATAAAGTATTCTGATTGTAGTAAGAGTATTACCATTCAAAATAAATTTATTTCCTCCGGATCCCTATAAATAAAACTTACAAGATCGTTTTTATTCTTTTCTTCGATTATTGACGGTTTAATTTTGCTATCCAATAAAAAAGAACCTGCTTCCAAAGCAGACTTAATAAGAATATCCGGCATTATATATTTTTACCTGTGAGTGTGCTGTAGATTGATATATATCTTTCTGAAATTTTATTAACAACACTTTCGGGAAGATGGGGAGGTGAGGAATTTTTAATCCAGTTTACATTTGTAAGGTAATTTCTTAGAAATTGCTTATCCAATCCTATCATATTATTTCCCGGAACATGGCTGTTTAAAGGCCAAAAACGGGATGAATCAGGTGTTAAAATTTCATCGATTAAAATGATTTTATTATCTACGATTCCAAACTCGAACTTTGTATCCGCAATAATAATATCCTTCTGAAGAGCATATTCAAAACCATATTTATAAAGATCCAAAGAATATTTTTTTACTTTTTCGGTAATTTCTTTACCAATTTTGTTTTTCATATATTCAAAAGAAACATTGATATCATGACCGGTTTTAGCTTTGGTGGAAGGGGTAAAAATAGGTTCCCTGAATTGTTCGGATTCAAGAAGTTTATAATCTATGCTTTCGCCATTTACTGTTTTTGATTTTTTATATTCCTCCCATGCACTACCTGATATATACCCTCTTACTATACATTCAAAAGGGATTACATCTGCTTTTCTTACAAGCATACTTCTACCATCTATAAAATCACTATATTTTTCAAGATTTTTATGTATTGAGGACGGATTATCCGTAATAAAGTGATTTTCTACAACTCCGGATGTTTTTTCAAACCAGAATTTTGAAATCTGATTCAATATAAATCCCTTATTCGGAATTGTTTCATGCATAATCTGGTCAAATGCAGATATCCTGTCTGTAGCGATAAACAACAGCGAATCTTCGAGATCATAAATATCTCTTACTTTTCCCCTTGAAATCAGCTTATATTCTTTAATGTTAACTTCTCTTATGTTCATTGTTCTTTTGTTCCCTTTTTTCTAATTATTTCAAATTCCTTTACAAATTCGCCTATATCCTGAAAATTTCTATAAACAGATGCAAATCGAATATATGCGACCTTATCGATGGATTTCAACTTTTCCATTACCATCTCTCCAATCCATTTTGATTCGATTTCATTACTATCCTGCATATACATTTTACTGACAATTTCATCTACTACATTTTCAATCTCTTCATCGGAAATAGGCCTTTTCCTGCAAGCTATTGTAATGCTCTGTTTTAATTTCTCTCGTGTGAATTCTTCTCTCTTTCCATCCGATTTAATTATATTTACTACACTTTTTTCAACATATTCATAAGTCGTAAATCGTCTTCTGCAACGGAGACATTCACGTCTTCTTCTTACTGAAAGAGAATCTTTGCTAGGGCGAGAATCGATTACTTTATTCTCTTCATACCCACAAAAAGGACATTTCATAATATATTTTATTATATTGAATTATTCGGAATTAGTCAAGCATTTTAGCATATTTTACAGACATCAGACATCAGACGTCAGACGTCAGCCGAGAGGGAGGGGAGAAAAGAACAACGAATTTCACTAAGAGAAACCACTGATTGGGAGAAGAAACACGGAATGGGAGATCCACCACTAATTCACGAATTTATAA
>JAGLYS010000319.1 GCA_023132105.1 Caldifarciminota bacterium | reverse complement strand
CATTTTCTGATATTACAGGAGTTGGTAAATATATCCTTATTTATTCATCATTTGTTACACAAAGAACTGATCCGAACTGGACTAAATATATAGATCAATTATGGATAATAATGGAATAATATGTATATAATTATTACAGTACTATTATTATTATCAATCTTTATAATATTTAATTATAATAAAATTATCAAATTAAAGGTTAGAGCAAAAGGAGCCTGGTCGGATATTGATGTCCAACTTAAAAAGAGGTATGATTTGATAAATAATCTTGTTAATGTTGTTAAGGGATATTCCGATTTTGAGAAAGAGGTGCTTGTTAATGTTACGGAAAAGAGAAGTATTGCTATGAACGAAAAATCGATTGAAAAGATGGCATATAGTGAAAATAATATCTCGAATTCCCTAAAATCGTTATTTGCTGTTGCTGAGAATTACCCCGATTTAAAAGCAAATAATAGTTATTTACACTTGCAGAAACAATTAGTCGAGATAGAAGATAATATATCTTATGCAAGAAGATACTATAATGCAGTGGTTCGAGATTTTAATCAGATAATTCACATATTTCCTCAGAATGCTATAGCATTTATTTTTGGCTTTAATAGACTTGAATATTTTGAAATTAAAAATAGTGAGGAAAGGGCTGGAATCAATGTCAACATATAAAGTACTTTTATTTCTGATTGTTTTTATTATACCAATATATTTAATCAGCTGGGAAATCGATTCATATAATGCTGAAATTATATTACGGAAAGATGGTACTGTTAATGTTAAAGAAATTATAGATGTAAATTTTAAAAGCGAATTACATCATGGAATTTATAGAAATATCCCTGTTGCTTATAAAAACAAGGGAATGAATTTCAATTTAAGAGTTAAGAATATAAATGTTGAAGATATGGATGGGAATAGTATTCCATTCAAGAAGGGGAGAAAAGGTCGCTATTTAAACTTACGGATTGGAAGAGCCTCAAAACTTATAAGTGGAAAACATATATATGTAATATCTTATAATGTTGAACGCGTATATATGTTTGTTGACGAAAATGTTATTTTCTACTGGAATATTATTGGGACGGAATGGTATGTGCCAATTTTAACATCACATAGCACCATATATTTTCCTCAAGGTGTTGATGAAAAGGATATAGTTTATAATGTGACAGGTGGGTATTACGGTAGTAGCAATAAAATTTCAGAAGACTCACTTTATTCGGGTAGATTGGTAATACAAACGGAAAGAGCACTTCAGCCATCGGAGGGATTAACAATTTATTTGAAACTACCTGATTATTCAGTTATAAAACCTTCGATTATAAAAGAAATTTATTGGTTTATTTTAGATAATTGGGTGCTGTTTGTACCGATTATAGTATTTTTGATAATGTTTGTTTTATGGTTTAAGTATGGAAGAAATCCTGAATTCAACCAATATTCCGTTGTTGTCAGGTATAAACCTCCTGATGATTTAAAAGCAGCCGAAGTCGGGACACTTATAGATGAAATGTGTGATGCTCAGGATGTGAATTCAATATTAATAGATCTTGCCAGAAGAGGGTATATAAAAATTATTGAGATCGAAACAAAAAAATTATTGTTTATGAAAAATCTTGATTATAGACTTAAATTGTTGAAGGATTACAAAACCGATAATCTTGAGCCTTATGAAAAGATATTTCTTGATGCCCTCTTTTCGGATGGAGAGCAAGAATCGGTTCTCATATCTTCATTGAAAAATAAATTCTATATAGATTATAAAAAAATAAAAAATAGTATCTATAAATCGTTAATGAAAAAGAAAATGTTTATTACAAATCCTGAAACAATAAGAAATAAATATATGGCAATTGGAATGATATTTATATTGGCACCTATATTCTTGATCGGAATTATTATATCTGTTTTACAAATCAATCTATATTTTATACTCGCATTAATAATTTCAGGTATAATCATAATTGCATTTGGAAGAATAATGCCAAGAAAGACAAGGTACGGTGCATTGAAAACAATGGCGATATTAGGGTTCAAAGAATATCTTGAAAGAGTGGAAAGAGAGGAAATAGAATCAAGACTAAAAAAGAATCCATATCTGTTTGATGAAATATTACCATATGCCCTCTCTCTTGGCGTGGCTGATGTTGTAGCTTCAAAATTCATTGATCTGATATCTCAACCACCGAAATGGTTTGTTTCATCTAATACAGGTGTGTTTACTACTGTTATTTTTATGAATAGTTTAGGGAATGCAATGCACTCTTTTAATACAACCTTAACATCGAAACCCTCATCAAGCGGATCAGGTGGGAGTTCCGGAGGAGGCGGTGGATTTTCAGGGGGAGGATTCGGTGGCGGTGGAGGTGGTTCATGGTAATAAAACTTGACATATGTTAAAAATATTTGTATTCTATTATATATAAGGAGGATAAGAATGAAGAGATTTTGTGTTTTACTTATAATTGCTTTCATTGTAATAACTGCTACTATTAGTTGCAATAAATTTGAACCTAATCCTATTATTCGATCATGGTCTAATACAATAGCTACATACCCGATGGGAGACACTGCCTTAAGTGGGCATTTTATGGAAATCGATACAATATATTTTGTTTCACTTAATGGTGTTGATTGTCAAATCGATTCCATGAGTGTAGAATTTTACAACGGTAGTTCTCATATCGGTGGATATGATATTATGGGTTTTGATTTTAGTCCATTAATGATTCATGGTGGGGTGGATTCATTAAATATCCCAACAGACACTACTATGCTTTATAATGCATATTTTGCCGTAACTGATTTGGTAAATAACTATATGAGTTCTCATACCAGTATTCCATCTGTAAGGGCACAGTTTTACTTTTATGGAACGAATTTTGGTGGCAATAAACTATTTATTCATGATGGTTTTGCAATGGGTTTGATTAATCCGTTTTATAATTGATTTTATATTGTTTGATTTTATAAAGCAGCGAACGATAACTTATTCCTAATATCTTCGCTGCTTTTTTTCTGTTCATATTTGATTTATTTAATGCGTCTTTTATTACTCTACTTTCTTCTTGCTGACGCCTTTTTTTGAGATTCGATTCTTCCGTTTTATATATTTCCAATCCAAATGTTGAAATAGTTTTATTATTCAGTATGATTGCTCTTTCAATAATATTTTTTAATTCCCGTATGTTCCCTGGCCATGAATAGGTTTCAAGCTCTATATATGCTGACTCCTTTATTTCGGGAGGATGTATACCAAGATTTTTAGAATAGTGATTCATATAATATTCAACGAGGAAAGGAATGTCGTCTTTATGATCTCTCAATGGTGGTATAGATATAGGATAGGTTGATATTCTGTAATATAAATCCTTCCTGAAATATTGTTTATCTGTCATCTCCAAAATATTTTTATTCGTAGCGGATATAACTCTTAAATCAAGTTTTATATTATTTACACCACCAATACGCCTAATGGTATGATTCTCTATTGCTCTAAGCAATTTTGATTGAGCACTTAGTGAGAGATCACCTATTTCATCAAGAAAAACAGTTCCTCTATTTGCAAGTTCAAGTTTCCCTATAATTCTGGAAGATGCTCCCGTGTATGATCCTTTCTCGGCTCCGAAGAGTTCACTCTCTATTAATTCGGATGGTATTGCAGCACAATTGATTGCAATAAAAGGATCTTTTGCCCTTTTGCTTCTATTATGGATATATTTCGCAATTAACTCTTTCCCTGTACCGCTTTCACCTAATAGGAGTACCGTAGTATCACCGGATGCAACAGTATCCGACATTTTAAGTATTTGCTTCATTTCAGAACTTTCCGCGATTATATCGCTATATTCAACAGATTCAATGGAAAGTGTATGAATTTCCCCTTTATAGAAATTAAAAAGTTTTTCTATTTTAATATCAAGTTCACCAAAATTTATGGGTTTTTGAATATAATCACTTGCTCCTCTTTTCATTGCCTCTACAGCTGTTTCTATGCTGGCATATGCTGTCATAAGAAGTATAGGAATCAGGGGGTGATTGCTTCTTATTTTTGATAATAGTTCAAGACCATTCTCAGAACCTAATTTCAGATCGAGCATAATCAGATCAATAATATTATTATTTAAATTATTAATTGCCTCCATTGAATTCTTCCCCTCATATATAGTGTATGATTTATCATTAAAATATGTTTTAAGTAATTTTCTGAAATTTTCTTTATCATCGATAATTAATACTGATTTCATAAATCTTCCATCAATGCTATTGTTATTGAAGCTCCTATGTTTGAATTATCAATAGTCAAAATACCATTATGAAGAAGTACAATTTTATTTATAAATGTTAAACCTATACCGCTACCATTCTCTTTCTCACTAAAAAAAGGAATTAATGCATTCTGTTTGGCATTATTAGTAAATCCCTTTCCATTATCCTCAATCTTAATAATTCTATATTTGTCTCTTTTATATATAGATAAATTGATTAAATCGGCATTCGCTTCTTTGGAATTAATAAATAAATTTCTAATAACCTGCATAAATAAATCTTTATCAATGAATAGATGGTTTACATTGTAAGTGTATCTTAATTTCAACCCTATGTGTTTACTAAGTTTAACAATATCACAAATTAAACCTTTGACATCGATTTGTTCTTTTTCGATTTTATTGATTTTACATATTTCCAAAAACTTATTTATTGAATTTAACATATATTGAGATTCTTTTTCAAGTATGTCTATCTCCTCACAATCGATTTTTTTCTTTAATATCTGTATATAACCTGTAATAATGCCGAGTGAATTTTTGAATTCATGTGTAATATTTACCGCCATATTGCCGAGGTTCTGTAAAGTGATTATACTATTTGCTATTAAATCCTTTTGCTTTGAATATGTAAAATCAAAAAGGATAAATACATTGCCTATATATTTGCCTGATCTTTCTATTTTATTAATGGAAGTAAAAAATGTTCTTTCACCGAAAACAGTCTCTCTACTTTGATTCAATTCTTTCAGTGTATCGATTATATCCGGAAATGTGCTCATTAAGTTTTCACCAAAACTATTGGAATAAAGTAATGTGTTTTCGTTAATGATATATATAGGAAGGTTGAGTGCATTCATAGATTCTTGAAAATATGCTTCGATATCTTTTGAATGTTCCTTCTCATTTTGATAATAAAGATTAAGCTCTTTATTCTTCCTTTTTAATTCCTCGATTGTTTCTCTAAATACATCCGGAACAAATTTATAAAATATCTCATTCTTATCGGGATCTCTTATCCCCCTTGCTAAGTACTCCATATTTACCATAGGTTTAAATGCTAATATGAATACTATAATGAATATCAGAACAATAGCAATAGAAGAAGAAAGAGCGAATGTTATCATTACTTTTTGAATTCTAATGGAGTTATGAATAGTTGAATTATATGTTCCCGTAATATAAATACCCCTATCGATTCGGGGTATTATAAAAGATATCGTATTATTACATATTTCTATTTTATTTTTTATAGGGATAGTAAATGTACTGTCTGTAATACGATTATTCCCCTTCTCACTATATAATAAAATTCTTTCCAAATTGAATACTTTAAAATTATTAACTTTAAATATATCATAAAGAGAACTGTCTAATGATGAATATGCAATCGTATTTCTATAATCGATATATCTCTGTATAGAAAGAACTTTATTATATTCTATATCTCTTAATTGACTAATAGTATTAAGGGATGTAAATATAATGTAGCTATTTAATGTTAAAGTAATTATTATAATTGTAGAAAGTATATATTTGTATTGTAATTTCATAATTAATAATATGAAATCTATATAACTTTGTCAATTATTATATTCCTTTTTATAAGCTCATTCTCAATTTTAAGGATTAATATTTTTGAGATGTTGAATGTTTTATATACCTCATTATTAACTAAAGATTCGATTTTTCCTGTTTCCATTCCCTTTATTTTTAATTCGATTATATTTTTTGCCATCAAGCTTAGTTTGTCATACCCGCTATCAAGATATGGTAATTTTAATATATCACCAATATTTGTATGAGGTGTTCCGTTTAATTTCAGAAGGATATATTGAATAAAATGAGAGTTTAGATATGCAAGCAATGAATAAAGATCACTATCAATTGGTTTTAAAAAAGGAACAACTATATCGAAGAGATACCCCTTTGGTTTTAAAACAGCATTGAAAATACTATCATTATCAATATTATTGAATACTATTCCTTCCTCATCGGCATATCTTAGATGCTTCTTGCTGACGGAAGCATTGCCAAGTTCCATAAGTTCACTTATTTTTAACCAATAATCAAATGTTTGCCAATAAGGTTCTCTTCTCTTAAGTCTTTTGATATATGGAACAGATCCATTGCTATATTGTTTAGTAACAAACGCCTTAACATTGTTTGTTTGTATACCAACCAGATATTCGATGTGATTATCAAGAGTTCCGTTCATTTTCAAAATGCCTATAATCTCCGGATCAATATCAGAGAAAGGTAATGTAAAATCGTCAAATATTAAATTTTCCGATGTTGTTTCTGATATAACATTATTTTCTTTAAAAATAATATGCCTATTGCCGGATTTTGATATGGTAATTACTATTCCTCCGATATTTGCATTCCTGAATTTGTTCTTACCAATATGTTCGATCTTTATTCTTCCAAAATTGAGTAAAATCAATTTTCTAAATTTTTCATAACTTTTAAGATAATTAAAACTCTCACTAATAATAAAAGAAAGTTTACCATCATATGATAACAGATGTATCGATTGTTCGAGAAACATACTGAATAAATTGCGTTTTCCTAATTTATATAATACTCTATACTGCCTTTTTTTGCTGTCCATAAATTTTGTATCAACATAAGGAGGGTTTCCCAATATAATATCATACTTCTTATCAACATTCATCAAGAGATAATCATCGTTAAATATTCTTATTGCATCGATATCGAAGTCAATATTATTTTTGTAAAAATAATAGAGTATGAGAAGTTTTAGAATGTTAGTTAAATACCCGTCTATTTCTATAAGATCTATATTATTGAGTAATAGATTTATATTATAATTATTTTCAATTGCGTAATCCATAATTTTATAGAAGAATATACCTATACCGCAGGAAGGCTCTAAAATGCTTTGGGATTCCCTTATATCTAAATCCTTAACAATATTTTCCGCAATTTCATCAGGTGTAAAATATCGTCCTTTATTCCTTATCGCCTCAATCGATGTAGACATTATATTATACATATCGTAAAAAGGAATATCTCTATCCCCAACTATATGCGAATATTTGTTATATGATGGGAATTTGTCTATGATATATGCAAATGCCTTTTCACTGATATTTGAAAAGAATATATTATAGTTATGATTCAATCTTCCCTTCACCGGTTTTTATAATTGCCCATTTAAAAAGAGGAGGACCAATGAAATCAGTTACTATCACCATTGCAATTATAAATGTCCTGAATTCGACTCCAAATGATGGAAAGTATTGCTCCACCAATATTGCAATGGCGATAGAAAGTCCTGATTTATTTATAAATGCAGGCCAAGAGTATTTCATTAAGCTGATTTCAGAAATCGCCAATTTGCCTTTATTATTCAATTTTACACCAAAATATAAACCTAATTGATTAAATACGGCAATCAGTACTAAAATAATAAATACGGAAAATGTACTATTTCTTAGAATAGATAATTCAAGTGTTATTCCATTTATAGTAAAGAATATTATAAAAACAAAAAAGGCAAGATTCTTGATGTTTGATGAAAACTCATTCGAAATGTCTGTAAAATTTCTTATATAAAATCCTGCAACAATGGCTGTAAGTAAGAGATCTATGTGGAAAATACCAGATACTTCGATTATAATAAAAGAAAGTATAAATAAAAATACGGATTGAAAGTCTTTTAGTATTTTATTGGAAAATTTTATTATGAAACCGATTAAAACACCGGCTCCTATTGACATTAAAATTTCGATTAAGATAAATACCGGTGAACTACTACCAGATGTTCCAATTAATATAAACATAATTGGGAAAAGTAATAACATCGAAATGTCTTTAAATATTACAATGCCAAGTAATAGTTCGGTAAAAGATCCCTTTGCTTTTGTCTCATCTATTACAGCTATCGTTGTAAGAGGAGATTTTAAGGGCCCTAAAAATCCCATAATAATTGCTACCTTAAATACCATATTTCTATTGTAACCTGAAATAAAAGGTAGAAGCTTTGAATTAAATATCATTACAAGTGCAAATATTGTAATAAATACAAAAATTATTTGCAAGAATGTTATACTTACAATTTCTTTGATCTTGCTTTTTATAAATTTTAATTCCAATTCACTTCCTGCCATAAAAGCGATTACAATCAATGTAAATTGATCTATGAATCGAAGATTGATCACAACACTTTCAGGAGATATGTTTAATATATAAGGACCAATTAATATTCCGAAAATCGTATACAATGTTACTTTTGGTAAATTTGTTTTTGCAAGAATATTAGAGAATATAAATGATGATATTAATATAAAACCGATAAAAACAGTTAATTGCATCCCAGGATTATTTATCCATTGAAAAGCATCAGAAATATAAAATACTACCAATAAAAATGCAAGAAAAATTATTTTCAAATCTTAGACCTCTCCATTATATAATAAATTATATAGATTAACATATTTGCAATAATAATTGGTGATAGAACTGTGTTAATGTTGTTAGATCTTAAAAGCATTAGGCAAAGGATGATCGTATAAACAGCGCCTGTTTGTGGTGTGCTATTTATGTGTCCCTTGTCGAATTTTTTATGTATGATTATTAAAGGTATTACTACTGCTACAATATGAATGAAAAAATATGTTGCCGCAATATAATATGCGGCAGGATTGTTCAATATCAGGAATGAGGCTGTTATGAGAAGTAATCCGATAAATAAAGGGTGCTCGATATTTAAAATGTATTTTTCTACTCTGCGATATTCCTTACCCGTTGTATTCGAAAGAATAAAACCTATAAAAAACATTATTGAAACCGGATTGATGTTGAATATATAACAAAAAGCAGTATTGAATATTACAATACCAATAAATATAATAAAAAATTCTTTATTATCTCTTGATTTTTTTATAAAATATAGCATAAACATTGAGAATATAATGATATCAGCAAATGTAAATAGGATGTAATTGATATATTGAGTGAAAATTAAAGTGTCATTTATCATAAGTGGAAATATGAAAAGCAATATTAAAAAGATAAAAATCAAAGAAAAGTGAGAAAGATAATTGTTTATTATCGAGCTATAAGTTTTCTTCTTGTGAAATATAAAATGAACGGGAAATACGGATGATGAAAAAATTGCTATTAAAATTATCTGTCTGAAATTCAACAGGTTAAGAAAAGAATTTATACCGAAAAATGAAAGAAATGAAATAAGAAATGATACTAAAAAAAAGAATGTCGTAAGTTTGAATACAGGTTTTATTATTCTTCTATCGTTAATCTTGAATTTGAAACCGGCAAGGAAGGCTGTTGCACCGATTAATAGTATAATTATAGGTTCGATTTGTATATTTTCATATTTGTTAAGGAAATTCAATCCGTCAGGTCCAATAAAATATCCTATTGCAATTATGATTATCTCTATAGGGATAAATCTAATCCACTTTTTGCGAAAAATTAGTGTTCCAATGATTGATATGATCAAAATTGCAATAATTGTATAAAGATTTCTCACAAATTAAGCCCTATTGCTATGTTAAATGTTTTGTCAAATCCTTTGTGTTCATTATAGCGTAACATAATATCGGCATTAAGGCTTGTATTGTCATTTATTTTGTAATTACCGAAAACTTTAAACATACTATCTAATCCCTTTGGATATTTTTCATTCACCTCATAAAACACATTATCATTACTATAAATATTATAATTGAAATCAGGAGAAAATGTAAAGGCAAATTTACCTATTGAAACTTTCTGAGACATATAGACGCCTATTTGCTTTATTGAAATACTTAATGGTTGTATATAATCTATTATACTTCCTTTTAATTGTAACTCAAAAAGATCCAAATTATATTTCAACTTAATATCTTTCGATGAAAATTCATTCAATGTATATATATATTTATTATTGCTTAATATATAATCGACGACAATGGAGTATGATTCCTTGTTATAATCAAATCTGTAAATAATTGAATTAAAAAAGAGATTGAGATCATTTGTAATTTTAATTTCTGAAATGATTTTAATTGTATTATTATCAAATGTTTTCTTTAACTTATTATCGTTTATTACTTTAAAAGCCAAATGTATCGAATCATTATAATATTCATAGTACCTATCTATGTGAGCATTACTATAAAATGAAAAATAAGGATTATCTGTTTTTAAATTACCATTTATTTTGAATGATGGTAATGCAATGTTATAACTGTTATAGATAGATAACTTTTTATAATTGCCATATTCGGATTTAAAATATATGTTATTTAACGAATCCAATTCATAGTCCCCTTCTCCGGGATTTACTTTCACAAATTGTGTTTGTAAAAGTAAAGGTTTGTATTTACCACCTTCACTATTTATAGATAAATATAAATATTTAAAAATTTTCGTAAATGAGAAATCATATGTGTTTGTAATAATAGTCGAATCCCATTCCGTATAGATGTTAAGATTAATTATACTATTATTTAAACCTAAGGAAATGTTGTTTGTAGAGCTATCTTCGAATAATTTTTTACTAAATTTAATATTTGCATTATTATTAAACAATAAAATTCCATTTTCTTGAAAAGAAAGAGAATCACCGGTATGGTTATGATTGAATATCGAAAGATTAAAACAAATCGAGCTTAAATTTAATTTGTTTATTGTATTACTTCTTTTTACGGTACTGTTTAAATATTTTATTTCATTATCGAAGGAAATAAAAGTGTTTAAAAAAATATGATGAAGGGAATTTACTCTTACAAATTGCTTTTCTGATATCAATTCTTCGGCAATCGTTTTAATAAAAATATACTTTGAGTATTTATAATTCAAATCGAGAGCAGGTACGAAAATCTGACCATCCATCTTAGAGTTCCGAATGTCAAAGTCATACTTTAATCTTGATATTTTGTTATTCATATCTCTTTTTGTCATATTCGAATACCATAATGTTTTTAGCTTTAGATTAAATGTATCATTCAAATGGTTATATTGCCATTTTGTTCCAAGTTCCCCACTATATGTGTAAAATATATTTTTATTCAATATGTTCGGGTTATTTTGATTAACATTTAATTCACCGGTTATATTGTAAGTATTAAATAATATTCCGATTTCTCTGCTGAGTTCCGGAGCATGAACTATTATTAAAGGTGAATAATTACCATTATTGCTGCCAACATATAGATATCCATGTATTATATTACTATAGATATAATCTCCCTCTTTTTCGCCCATATATGTGAAATGACAATTATAATCCCCCAAATTTCTCCCTGCATAAACATATATATTTCCCGATTTCGTATAATCACCATTGTTATCTCCAACATAAATACCACCGTCGATATATAATATCGTATCACCGGATATTATATTGTTATAATCTATGTCTAAGGAATTTTGCTTCCAATCCTTTATTTCATCGTATGATATTTGAAATTTATTATCAAATAGTTTAATATCGGAATGTATATAGTGGCGTATATTATATCTGCTCTTCAATTGATATGTAATATGGACTTTACTCATTCCCGTATAAAGAATTCCGGGTTTAAATGTTATGGTTCCATTCAGATAATCCATAGAGTAGTCTTTACCGTTACTTAGCTTATTATTATCTATATAAACATTTTCGGAATTTGTTGTTATATAATACAGGGAATCAGAAAAGGATAATATATTATAGGGTCCTAAATTATCTGATTCCGGATCGATGTCGACACTCGAAATATAACCACCGTCAAGACCGGTAATTATTCTGAATTTATCTTTTTTTTCAAAATCGATACCAATCATCTTTTGGCAGGTTCGATTCAAATCATATGTTATATCACCGAAAGATAAGCTGTTTTCATTGTTTGTCAATTCAACTTTAAATCCCGATATATCACTGATATAAACACCTTCAGGTGAGAAAATACGATTATTGTCACCTATATATCCTTTTAATGATAATCCGTTTCTTAATATTATATTGAAATGATTATTGCTTGATGCTGAAAATTTCATTCCTGTTC
Source organism: Caldifarciminota bacterium (assembly GCA_023132105.1). Classification (GTDB taxonomy): domain Bacteria; phylum Hydrothermota; class 32-111; order QNBC01; family QNBC01; genus JAGLYS01. The sequence goes on along the minus strand of JAGLYS010000319.1, from coordinate 7,667 downwards.
TATCGTTAAAATTCATTCCTAAAAGGTTTATACCGTTTATTTGAATATTATCATTATTCTTAACTTCCTGAAATTTATATGTGTTAATGTATTCCGAATATTTTTCCTGATTAAAATTGCTATTTAATTTAAAATTTTGGATAATAATTTTCTCATCATTCGATTGATATGTTACTATTACAATCAATGTATCTTTTACCGTACATAAATAATCTAAAATCCCACTATCTAAATTAAGTTCTATATTGTTTTTAACGGAATCCGGCTCGATACAAATGATTTTGTTAATATCTTTGTAGGTTAATTTATATTTACCTTTTTCAGGTATAAATAATGTATCCGTAACATCAGCATTGATTACCCTAAAAAAACTAATAAGGATAAATATATATAGAATCTTCTGCATAAATTATGATATTATTCTCATATGTATAAAATTTATTAGGTGTAAACCGGAATTGTCGATAATATGTGTTATTAATTTTTATAGTATCATTTTTTAGTATAATTATGTTACCAAGATTATCGATTACAAAATCTGTAATACCTGATTCTATTATATATTTATAGACGGATTGATTACATTTATACAAGGTGTTATCGGATGAAAAGAATATACCAAGAGATTTTCCTATCCCGAATTTAGTAATATTCCCTTTTGCTATAATGTTAGAGTTTTTCCATATTCCTAAATCGTCAATGTAATATAAATCGTTTACTTTATAAATAAATGATTTTACATCGATTGTTTGTGATAGTGTATCAGTTTTACTGTTTATAAGTGATGTTCTGCATATATAATTGTTAGTATAGAAGAAGATATATTGACTTTCATAATACCAACAGGAAATATCCGTCAAATTATCTAAAAGGAGTGATGTATCGGAATCTCTTATCAACATTATGGAGTTATTATTATAGTAAAAAGTAAGATCATCGGAAATATATAGAGTATTTTCCCCAATATTCATTGATTTTAAGGGAGATGGGGCAAGAGTGATTAGAGGTAAAATCTGGAAGATGAGAATACAGAGAAAATATCTAAATCTTCTTTTTTCTGTCATCTGCAATATCTTTAAGTATATTATGTGGGATTTTTTGAGGATAGTCCCCGGAAAAACATGCTGTACAAAATTTATTAAAATTGATCTTTGTATCTTTTTTTATAGCTTTTATCATACTTTCACAATCCTGATAAATTAGGGCATCAGCGTTGATATATTCCCTAATACCTTCTATATTCATTTTATTGGCAATCAATTCGGATTCTGTTTGAATGTCAATTCCATAATAGCAGGGGTATCTAACAGGTGGAGAATAGGATGCAAAGTAAACCTCTTTTGCTCCTGTATTTCGAACTAAATTCACAAGTTCTTTAGAAGTATTTCCTCGAACGATACTATCATCTACAAGCAGTACTTTTTTCCCTTTTAGTTGTTCCTTTACGGGATGTAATTTTTGTCTTATTGAACTAACCCTTACATCCTGTCCAGGCATAATAAATGTTCTGCCAATATACCTGTTTTTTATTAATCCTTCCTGATAGGATATATGCAACTTTTTAGCAACCGCCAATGCTGCATTTCTTGCCGTATCAGGAATAGGAACAACAACATCAGGTTTTAACCCCATACTATTGATCTTTTCTGCAAGTATTTTTCCAAGATTATAACGGGATCTGGCGACAAGAATATTATTCATCATCGAATCGGGTCTGGCGAAATAAACATATTCGAATATACATGGTCTGAACTCTTTTTCTGTGATTATTTCACTATAAAATTCCCGATTATTATTTATAAATATCATTTCACCCGGTTTTACATCTCTTACCAGTTCATATCCAAGTGTATCTATTGCACATGATTCCGAGCTAAAAATAAAATTATTATTCCTTTTGCCAAAAACAAGCGGTCTGAATCCATATGGATCCCTGTAAGCTAAAAGCCCGTAATTACCTATAATGGCAACAACCGAATAACTTCCTATTATTTCATTGGTGGTTTTTATAAGGGCATTTTTTAATGTATCGATTGAAAATTCACTATTTTCCAGATTATGAGCAAGAATATTCAAAAATACTTCGATATCGCATGATGAATTAACTATTCTCTTATATTCCTTTTCTATAACTTTCGAAAGGTTTTTATAATTGGCTATATTTCCATTATGGGCTATTGATATACCGTATGGATAATTTACGAAAAACGGTTGAGCATCTTCAATGCCCCCTTTTCCTGCCGTTGGATACCGTACATGACCAATGCCGATATTACCTATCAGACGATTGACAGATCCCAGTTTGAAAGCATTTTGAACTAAACCTTCATATCTCTGGAGATGAAATTTGCCATTATATGTGCATATACCACAAGAGTCCTGTCCTCTGTGTTGTATAATGTTTAGTCCTATATATATCTCTTCGCTTACGCGTTTATCGCCAATAATTCCGATTATTCCACACATTTCTAAACCTCTTCAAGCTTTATTGTTTCATTGATTTTATAGCCATTGATAAAATCGATTCCTTTTATTACCCCCTTACCCTGAGGTTGAATCTCAAAAATCTCAATTGCATAATCATTCGTTCCTAAATACAGCTTCTTATCGATAGCTGATAATGTATATGCATTTAACCTTTTTTTAGTCGCAATTTCAGAAGTAATAATTTTAATGATTTGACCCCTGTAATATATTCTTGCCCCCGGTTTTTTGGAAAATGCATTTATCTGTCTTTGAACCTGATAAGCGCCTTTATTTAATTTTAAAATATAATCCACTTTTTTGATTTTACTTGCATAACTGGACAAATTGTTATTCTGTGATTGTATAGTATAGTTCCCCTGGACTATCATATTAATGGATTCTATTAGCAAAGATGCTCCTAATTCAGCAAGTTTTTCATATATTTCCGTATATATATCGTTATCGCTTAAAGGGATTTTCCTTTGACTTACAATATCACCGGAATCCAATTTCATTGCGATTTTTATTATACTTACACCTATTTCAGTTTCACCATTCAGGATAGCTCTTTGAATGGGAGCTGCCCCTCTATATCCCGGGAGAAGGGACGGATGAGTATTGAGTGTCATATATTTCGGTAGATCCAGAAGTTCCTGATTTAACATTTGTCCAAAAGAAACTACAACAATGAAGTCAGGATTAAAAGATCTTATTTTATCTAATATTTCCCTATTATTGCAATTTTCTGTTTCAATATGTTTAAGATTGTTTTTTATAGCATACGACTTGGTAGGTAGAGGTTTTAATGATCTTCCTCTACCCATATGTTTATCTGGTTCCGTTATAATCAGTAGATTTGATATATCCTTTAATTTATCAAGAGTGGGAATTCCAAAATTGTCTGATCCAAAAAATACTATATTCATTTTTTTGTATCGGATTATTTTTTATCTTCTATCTCCTTCTTATACAGACCGATAATATAAGATTTCTCTATCTCTATTTCAACCTTCTCTGCTATTTTGAGCATTACAACATTATCTTTAAATTTTGTAATCGTACCTCTTATCCCGCTTTGTGTAAGCACTTTATCGCCTTTTTTTAAATTTTCAATAAGTAACTTGTGCTTTTTTCTGTTTTTCTGTTCCGGTAGTATTATAAGAACATACATGATACCAAAGATTACCACCAGAAGTACTATTTGTGACATACCACCCATATTGCCTCCTAATTTTTGATGTAGTATATATGATTTAATTGTAAAATGCAACTACGAATTCAAGAATAATAGACGCCAGACATCAGACACCAGACTTCAGCTGTAAGGAAGAGAGAGGGATATCCACCACTAATTCACGAATTTGTAACGAATTACACAAAGAGAAGAGAATAATTTATTGCTTTAATTTCACGAATTTAAGCCAATTTCACGAAAGGAAGAGAGGGATTAGCCATGAATTCACGAATAATGAGAAATAGAAATTAGACACCAGACTTCAGTTGTAAGGAAGGGAGAGGGATATCCACCACTAATTCACGAATTTGTAACGAATTACACAAAGTGAAAAGGGAATACAATCACCCTCACCTCAATCCTCTCCCTGCCTACGCCGAGGCTTCGGCAGGCAGGCCATCAAGGGCGAGGAAGTAATATTGGGAAATATATACCATATAGCAACTTTCCCTCCACAGGCGGGAGGGAATTGAAGGGAGGGGGAAATAGGGCAATAATTATTCGCCCCTATAATATCACGAAAGAGAAAGGGCAGACACAGAGGTCTGTCCTTATGATTATCCATCATCTATTCAAAATAATCGGAAATAAATATTAAATCAACGATTTCTTAAAATAAATCCCGTATCGTTTATATATAAATAAAAGGTGTCATTTTTGGGATATTGAAATGTTGCAATACCGTATGCGGCATCTACAAAAGGTATTTTTTCACCATGTTTCAGAAAATATTTCCATATGGTTTGTTCGGTATGTATTTGATAATATGAGGTTTTTATACTGTCGGGATTTTTCGCTCTTCCGCTGAATCTTGTAATTTTATAGTAAGAAGGAGTTCCGAATAATCTCAGGGGAAGACTCCATCTCATAAAATATCCTTCAATCATCCATTGTTCGCCTTCAATAGAAAATTCATAATTCTTTTTCTCTTTTTCGTTATAGAATGAAATATCTATCGATTTATTATTGCTTGTTGCATAGATGGTACCGACTTGCTCCTCTTTTGTATATACTGAAAATGTTTTTAGAAACAAACTTAAATATATAAATGAAGAACCCAAAAGTACTATTATTATAAAAACAATGAAGTTACGGGGAATAGATCTCACTTTAATTTTTCTTTTTATTAGATTTTCAAATATAGAAATAATCATTAAAAGTGCAATTAGAAGAAATAAGAGACCGATTATTCCTGTTAACATTATGAACTTATCCATAATATATATTATATATTTATATATAATGTGTCAATGTAGTAGATTGATGATGATATTACAATGCTAAAATGTCACATATTTTTCTCGTTTTTAATTGCTTGATTTATAATTATTAATTGTGTATAATAACACAATTAATAGAGTAAATTAGTATGAAATATGGAATTGTCAGAAAGCCAATATTTATCAAGTGGGACAATGTAAATTATGTGAAATATAAACATATATGGAGGTTAGAATGAAAGGAGTAATTACAATTGCATTAAGAGAGATGATAATGGAGAAGTATGGAAAAGAGAAATGGGAAGCCATTTTAAAGAAAGCAGATCTTGATACTTCATTTATAATGTTACCGATATCAAATATCGATGATGAAATAGTTTTAAAAATTGTTAATTCGGTATGTGAAATTCTAAACATATCCCTTGTTCAAGCAGCGGATGCGTTTGGGGAATATTGGGTTGCTGTATATGCACAAAAACTATACCATTCATTTTTTATAAATGTTAAAACAGCAAAGGAATTTCTACTCAAAATGGATTCGGTACATGTTACTACTACAAAAAATATGCCTGATGCTCACCCCCCGAGATTTGAATATGAGTGGAAGGATGACAAGACATTGATAATGAAGTACAAGTCCGAACGCAATTTAATCGATATTTTTGTAGGATTAATTAAAGGGGTTGGTAAATACTATAAGGAGGATTTAAAGGTAACCAAACTTGAGGATAATAAAGTCGAAATTATATTTCCATAACCCTTTATCTGTAAAAAAACGATCAGGTCTTCAAATTCCTAAAAACGGGAAGGAGATTAACCACGAATTGCACAAAGAGAAGAGAAATATTTATTGATTTAATTTCACTAATTTAAGCCAATTTCACGAAGAGGAAACCACAGGAAGGGAGAGACCCACCACTAATTCGCGAATTTGTAACGAATTACACTAAGGAGAGGGAGATAATCTTTTTACATTGATTTCTCGAATTAGGGAAAATTTCACGAAGAGAAGAGTGCAGACACAGGGGTCTGCCCCTACAATGTCATGAATTTCGATTTACAATTTACGGTTAACTATTTACAAACATGTTACTTGTAACTGTTATCTATACCTATCTACATATGAATGTAAAAATGAACTTGACAAAGATTGCAATATCTAATTTAATGTATTTCAATTATGAGATGTAGAAAGTGAATACGATATTAAGTTTTGCAATTATTCTTATAACGGGAATTGTTGTAGTAAAAATACTATCAAAGCTTAAGATTCCGGAGGTTACCGGTTATTTAATACTTGGAATAATCATTGGGCAGGAATTTCTTAGTTTAATCCATGTTAACATACTTGCATCTACAGGGCTTATATCGAATATAGTTTTAGGTTTAGTCGCCTTTACAATAGGAAGAGATTTTGCATTCAAGGAATTAAAGAGACTTGGTAAACCGATAATATGGATTTCTCTTCCCGCAGCTTTAGGTGCAACCATTATCGTAACATTAATTTTTTACTTTATAGTTAAACAACCGCTTTATATATCCATTATATACGGGGCTATAGCATCGGCAACAGCCCCTGCTGCAACCTTAATGGTAATAAAGCAATATAAAGCAAAGGGATACTTTACAAAGCTATTATTAGGTGTTGTTGCGATTGATGATGCATGGTGTTTGATAATATTTGCTATTTCATTAGCAGTTGCAAAATCGTTACATTTATATCATCCAAGTAAAATTGTAATGTTTGAGGTTGTACTAAAATCGCTTGTTGAGATAGGAGGATCATTGCTGTTGGGAGGATCAATCGGTTATATACTTGTTCTTTTCTCAAAATTCTTTAAGAAACATACAGAGATACAAATTTATACACTTGGGATAGTATTATTATCAATTGGTTTAGCTATTAAACTTAATTTATCAATTCTTTTGACAACTATGGCACTTGGAGCTGTTCTTGTAAATTTTGGGAGAACACCTATGACATATTTTGACTCTCTTGGAGATATAGAATCACCGCTATTTCTTGTCTTCTTTGTTCTGGCAGGAGCCAATCTGGAAATTTCAGCACTAAAATCTATGGGAATTGTCGGTATTGCTTATATTCTTTCAAGATCGATTGGAAAGATAGCGGGAGCATATATCGGAGGGGTAGTTGCTAAAGTTCCCAATAAAGTAAGAAATTATATTGGTATTGCTTTATTACCTCAGGCTGGTGTAGCTCTTGGTGTCGCTTTGATTGCTAAAGCGGATTTCCCGAGTGTGGGAAATGTCATATTTAGTACGATTTTAGCTACAACAGTGGTTTTTGAGATGATAGGACCTATACTTACAAAATTTAGTCTTTCAAGGGCAGGGGATATATAAAAACTAAGGTATAGTAACAAGTTGCAAGTCGTAAGTGAGAAAAGGGGAAAACAATCACGAATTCAAGAATAACCACTGAAAGAGAAACATAAACACGAATTACACAAAGAGAAGAGAATATATTTTTACATTGATTACACGAATTGAAAACTTATTTCACGAAAGAGAAAACCGCAGGGAGGGAGAAATCCACCACGAATTCACAAATTTGTAACGAATTTCACTAAGAGAAGAGAAATATTTATTGCTTTAATTTCACGAATTAGGGCACGATGCATCGTGCCCCTACAATTTGCAATTTACGGTTTACAATTCGATTTACGATCTCTATATCACCCTCACCTCAATCCTCTCCCTGCCTACGCCGAGGCTTCGGCAGGCAG
>JAGLYS010000318.1 GCA_023132105.1 Caldifarciminota bacterium | reverse complement strand
CCGGAATATGACCTTGATTACAAGGTATGGGAAATGCCCTATTACTATCTCGATAAATCCCTTGATAATGATAATTACATTTTGATTTCTTCCGGTTGCACGGATGTTCACCACTTCAACTATCTTCATATTTTAAGCATTTATCAGAAGATAAACAGCTATATGGATTTCATATTGAAATGGGAGAGCAGGGATGATCTTTTTTATAAGTTTAATTACTATAGATTAGGGTTTTCATTTCATATGAATAATTTTTATTTCTCCCTCACGGGAAACCCTCAATTTGAAAAGAAAGATATCGATCTCTATTTCTCCTTCGGGTACAGAAATAAAACAATCAAGATAGAGCCATACATCTGCATACCAAAATTCGATAATAATTACTCTTTTAAATGGAATGATCTCGATTCCATGAATTTCTATAATAATGCCCCGAAAATATTCGGGAGCAATTTCGAATTAAATACTGATATCATAAAAACAAGAATCAACGGTTTTTGGATGACGCCTTATAGTATGCGAGTCGTATTAAATAAAGATAGTGCGTATTCATTCGATGTAGACAGTTTGAACTTCAGCGGTTTCATAGATATATATCCGACAGATTTCGCATTTATAGGAACAAAATTCGAATATTTCGAATTTACAAGAATAACCGATGATACGGGTTCGGTACACTTCAAAAATTTTCATATTAACTCATATACGGGAGCATTATGGAAAGCAAACACATACTACATCGGACTTAAGTATGCGAATTATGACTTGAACAATTACCTTGCGGGATTCTATACAAGAAATGTATTTATACCCTATATTGGAATTAGGGCTGATTACAAGTGGAATAGCTTCACATTCGAATATATGAAATCGTTCGGTGATATTGCTAATTCCGAGTTCATCTGGACTGAAACACATACTGAAAACAGATTTTTATTCCTGTGGGACATTAAATTAAATAAAAATGTTATGCTCAATGCAAGTAAAGGGTTCGAACTGGATCAAAAAGACATTCTTTACGGAAGTAAATACTTCTTCTATGATAAGGCATATTTGCAATTTGTAATTTCTTTTTAGGAACTGTTAAATGGATAAATTTAAAATTACAGGCGGAGTTCTTTTAGATGGTGAAATATCAATAAGCGGAGCAAAAAATTCCGTTCTGCCGATTATGGCTGCTTCCATATTGAATAGCGGTACGACAATCTTAAAAAATGTTCCGCATGTTCATGATGTTATTACAATGAAAGAAATTCTTGAACATATCGGAGCAAATGTTGTACTTGAAGATGATATTTTAACTATTAATACAAAGAATATTTCAAAGACAGATGCTCCTTACGAACTTGTTAAAAAGATGCGAGCTTCATACTATGTCCTTGGAGCTTTAATCGGACGATTCGGTGAAGCTTCGGTATCTCTTCCGGGAGGTTGCGTTATAGGAGCAAGACCTGTAAATCTTCACATAAAGGGATTTAAAGCTTTAAATGCAAATATATCGTTAGAACATGGCTATATAAAAGTGTTGCCCTCTAAATTAAAAGGTGCAAGTGTTTTCCTCGAAGGTTTACATGGTTCCAGTGTCGGAGCGACCATCAATGTAATGATGGCTGCATCATGTGCCGAGGGAACAACATATATTAACGGAGCTGCTTGCGAACCTGAGGTTGTAGATGTTGCTAATTTTATAAATAGTATCGGAGGTGAAATATATGGTACCGGTACTTCTCTTATAACAATAAATGGAAAAAATACATTTAATGATACAACATATACAATCATTCCCGATAGAATCGAAGCCGGTACATATATTATTGCCGGTGCACTTATTGCAAAAGAACTAAAAATCAGTAATTTAAACCCGGATCATATCGGTGCGATTTTAAATAAACTTTCCGAAACCGGTGTAAAATATAAAACAGAAAACAACAGTATAATCATTGCAAAGGCACAATCCGTTAATCCTGTTAATATCAAGGTTTCGACATATCCCGGATTTCCGACAGATATGCAGGCTCAGTTTAGCATATTGATGACTCAGGCAAAAGGTAGTTCCATAATACTTGAAACCATATTCGAGAATAGATTTATGTATATACCTGAGTTAATGAGAATGGGAGCTAAAATACAGATGAAAGAAAATAGTGCAATTATAAATGGTCCCACAAAACTGGATGGTGCCGAGATTATGGCTTCCGATTTGCGGGCATCGGCTGCTCTTGTATTGGCAGCTTTAATTGCTAAAGGAGAATCCACAATATCCAGAATATATCATATTGACAGAGGATATACAAAAATAGAAAATAAATTGAAGAATGTAGGTGCTTTGATCGAGAGAATAGGATAACAATAGGAGGTAAAATGTTCAATTCATATGATGAGATATTCAAAGCTGCAAAGCAGAACGGGAAGAAAAAAATGTCTGTTGCATGCGCAGCCGATGGAAATGTTCTAAAAGCATGTTATGAGGCATCGGAAATGGGGATAGTCGAAGCAGTCCTCACCGGAAGCAAAAACGATATTCATAAAATTTTAGATAACCTCGGAATTGAAAAGGATTATTTTAAAATTATTGACAGTAAAAATGATAGTGAGGCAATTCTGAATGCTGTCGAACTTGTAAGCACAAATGAATGTAAATTCATCTTAAAAGGTTATACGCAATCATCCGATTTCTTAAAAGGTGTTCTGAACAAAGAAAAAGGGCTTAGAACAGGAAGGTTATTAAGCCATACAGCTGTTATCGAAATGAAAAAATATAATAGAATCGTTCAATTGACTGACGGTGGTATGAATATATATCCTGATATTGCATCGAAAATCCAGATATTACAAAACGCTATCGATCTTTCGAATCATATGGATATCGAGCAACCTAAAGTTGCTGTTTTAGGACCTGTGGAAGTTGTCAATCTTGATATACAGGAAAATCTTGATGCGGCGGTTTTCAGCAAAATGGCTCAAAGAAAGCAATTTGGCAATTGTGTAATCGAAGGTCCTCTTGCAATGGATCTTATTCTTTCGAAAGAATCGGCAAAACATAAGAAAATTGATAATGAGGTTTGCGGACAGGCTGATATTATTCTTGTTCCGAATTTGGTATCCGGGAATGCCATTGTCAAAACTATGGTTTATATGGCAGAAATAGAATTGGGCGGATTGATTCTCGGAGCTAAAGCTCCCTGTCTATTGCTGTCAAGAGCAGATACAATGAAAACCAAACTTAACTCGATTGCATTAGGT
>JAGLYS010000317.1 GCA_023132105.1 Caldifarciminota bacterium | reverse complement strand
TCTTCCTGAACCGTTGCGACACCGCAAACCGAAGCATTAAATATTTTTATATCTTCCTTTAAAATTCTTATTACCTCAGACACTATAAATGCTCCCGATCTATCATCAAGTCCTCTTGCAACAATATTGTCATTAAGCATATCAACTGTTCCTTCATCAACGGTTATGGAATCACCGATACATACATGTTTTAATGTTTCCTTTTTATCCCTTGCTCCTATATCAATCCATATACTTGTTATCTGAGAAACATTTTTCCTTTCATCAGGTTTGATTACATGAATAGGTTTTCTCCCCATTATTCCGGGGATATTACCTTTTTCATTATGTATTATTACTCTTTGTCCTGGCATAATATGAGGATCTATCCCTCCGATTGTAGAGAAAAAGATATATCCATTATCATCAATATGATTTACCATATATCCTATTTCATCGATATGACCTGCTATCATAACTTTTGGAGAACCTTTTTCGTTTAATACAGCAAAGCTATTGCCATGATAATCTCCATATATTCTATCGGCATACTTTTTTGTTCTTTTTCTCCAGTTCTCTGCATTAGCATTTTCAAATCCCGATGGTCCATGTGTTTCAAGTAATTTTTTTAAGAATAATTTCTGCTCTTTATTCATAATACCTCCTGATTAATCTGTAAATAACTCATTCTTTATAATTTCTTCAATCATATCCTTTATATCGGTGAAATAACCCCTTATTCTATAGTGAATTCTTCCATCGGGTCCAATTATAATATTAGTTGGAAAACCAGTTATACCCAATTCCCTGGATATATTTCTATTTCCGGCAATCATTAAACCTTTAAGCTTGTATTTCTTCTTGAACTCTAATGCCTTGCTCTTGCTGTCCGATGTAATATGTATAAACACAACACTCTTGCTGTCTTTATATTCTTCTTCGAGATTTTTCAAATCATAAGCCTCTGCCCGACAAAAACCACAATCATTTTTTGTAAATGTTATTACTATTACTCTATTCATAAAATCAGCAAGTTCGTAATTTTTTTCATTAGTATCTTTAAATGAATAATTCTTAATTTCAACATCAACTCTTTTCAATGCTCTGTATTTTCTCTTTAATTTCTTAACATAACGATTAAATTCTTTCTCCGGTTTACTGGTTTTTTTATATAATTCTTTGATTTTTTCTATTATCTCATTACAATCTTCAATTGCAATTATTTTACCATATATCGTCATAAGTGAGTCTTCGTTAATATTTTCCTTTTCCAGAATATATGCATAATGTATCAGAATTGTTGCATCCTCTTCTCCGATACTATCTAAAATATCAATCGCTTTTATAAATTGCATTTTGGAAGAATCTAATTTACCTCCCTGTAAATGTATATATCCATATGTATCAAGCATATATGCAATATTTGTTTTATATAAAATATTCCTCTTTTCAATTGTAGAGTTAAAATATATTTTTGTAATATCAGCAAATTTGAACTTATTAAGTGCAGACTCAATTAAGATTTTTGCCTGATAAATGCCAATACCGTTAACGGATAATTCATAGCTTATAGAATTTAGATCATTTGGCGAATAATTGTTTTTATCGATTTGATTCAATATGTATAATGCTTTATCTTTATTGTTTGGAATCATTTTAAGCAGTATATACCTGTTTATCTCATTGAGATATTTCGATGAACTAAATTTCTCAATAAATTGTTCATACAATTTATATATATTATCTCTCGATGCCTTTAGAACCAAATAATTTGCAAGTTCATCCTCTTGAAATATTGCAAAATTCCTTATTTTTTCAGTATAATATGAATAATTCTTTTTTATCCTATATTTTAGTGCGGACATTAAGCACATTTTATAAATATAATAGGAATGTTCATTATATAAGGAAGCAATACTATCGATATAAACAGTATCACATAATACTCTTCCGAAAAATTCACTCAAGCTATCACAATTTATATTTTTTGCAAGCATTTCATTAAAAAGAAATTTACTATCACTGATGTTATATCTCGATAAAATTGGAATAAAAGTGTTATAATAATCCACATTTCTGTTTTTGATATTTTTTGCTATTTGTACAATATTAAATTCTTTGTAATCAAGATTGTTTTTTATATTCTCAATAAATGCGTAAACATAATAGTTGTTCGGGTATAGGTTCAATTCTTTTTTTATATACATATCAATTGTCTTAAAATCAGTATATCCGCTTCTATATAAATCCTTGGCATAATTAATATATGCATTCTTTACAACCTTTCGATTTGCTTTGAAAATAATAGAATAAAAATACGGTAAATACGGATAATGATACCCTTCATAATCTTCTATATAATATTCTAATAATATGGTTGACGAATCGGTGGGTATTTTATATGAGAATTCCTTCCCTTCGGGATACAATACAACTGCGTTCTCAGCAACCCCTTGCTCATCATATATCCTATATGCAATCAAAAGGGAATCTACAGACCTCTTTGTGCAAAAAACAATATCTTCTCCTGAGCTCTTAAACACAACATTTGTCTTTGCTCTACAATCCGTAATAAAGATTATTGAGATAATAATAAACATAAGGATTTTATAATTTTTATTCACAACACCTCCATAATATTGATAATATCTTTAAATTTGTTTATTTTATAATCCGGAGCAATTTCATATATCTTTTCCTTACTCCCATATCCATACATTGCAGCACATGTTTTTATCCCGGCACTTTTGCCTGCTAATATATCAAGATATGTATCACCCACTATAACCGTTTCATTTTCATTGTAGCCTATTTTCCTTTTAATTTCATATATAATTGCTGGATCAGGTTTATATGGGAATAAATCCTCCGTTCCTATAATAATATCAAAATAATGATATATTCCGTAATGCTCGAGAATATTTTTTGTTATATATGTTGGTTTTGTCGTAGCAATAGCAATTTTTATATTCTTTCTCTTAAGTTTTACAAGTGTATTTTCTACATTATCATAAAGATAAGAATCTTCAAAGAATAATTTTTCATAATACTGGCGATATACTTCAATACACCAATCTATCCTGTTTTGCAAATTATCAGGAAGAACTGCTCTGTACATATCCCCAAGATTGTGTCCTATCAACCCTATAATTGAATTGGTATTATATTCAACCCTTAGTTTTTTTAGTGGAGAAATAAATGCTTTCAATATCCCACCTTTTGAATCAAATATTGTGCCATCAAGATCAAATATTAAAGTAACCATAATCTTATATTTTATTATAAATTCTTTCATTTGTGAAGTAGCAGTAAAGATATAAAATAGAGAAATGCTTGACAAATAATAAGTTTTAAAATAAAATATGAATTAGATTATATCAAAGGAGTCTCTTTATGAAATATAAACCTGAAGATATCCCCGAAATTACTATCAGAAGATTATCAATATATCTTCAGATATTAAAATTACTGGAAGAGAGAAATATAAATATGATTTCCTCGAATCAACTTGCTTCTTTATCTCATACAAATGCTGTTTCAATTAGAAAGGATTTGTCATATTTTGGTGAGTTTGGAAAAAAACACATCGGTTATAATGTAAATTCTCTGATAAGAGCCATTAAGGGGATTTTAAAAACCGATAAAGGGAATTACTTTATCATTATCGGATATGGAAATATGGGAACCGCAATTGCCCATTTCCCAGGACTTGCAAATGATGATTTTATTCTTAAAGGTATTTTTGATAATGATGAGAATAAAATAGGGCAGGAAGCTTTAAATGGCATTCGAATAACTGATATTAGGGATATACATTCTTTCTTAAACAATAATAATATACAACTTGCTGTTTTGGCAACACCATTGAATGTTGCTCAAATCACTGCTGATAATATTATAAACGCAGGGATAGAAGGGATTTTAAATATGACAGGCAAGCAGATTACAGTTCCAAAGGATAAATTCGTTTATGACTTTAATATTACAACAGGATTTGAATGGCTTAGTTATTTCACATATAAAAAAGAGCAATATAATGATCATTGAATATAATAATATAATTCCCGATAAACCGTTTTATATCTCCGGAAATGCTACTTTGATCGGTGATGTGAGATTTGGAGATAATGTTTCTATATGGTTTGGATCCGTACTAAGAGGAGATATTAACTACATTATGGTAGGGAATTATTCAAATATTCAAGATAATTCGGTTTTACATGTAGCAAACGAATTTCCGGTTATTATCGGGGATTATGTGACTGTTGGACATAATGCTATTATACACGGATGTACAATAGAGGACTTTTGTTTAATTGGTATGGGAGCAATTATTCTTGACGGAGCAAGTATAGGAAAAGGTTCTATAATTGCAGCAGGTGCTGTAGTAAAAGAAAATGCAATAATACCTGAAAATAGCCTTGTGGTAGGTATTCCAGGTGTAGTTAAACGCATATTGCCCAACAATATTATAGATACTTTGAAGGAATCTGCCGAACATTATGTTGAAATTGCAAAAACATATAGATAGACAGTATTAGTATAAATACAATTATCAATCGCATCTATTGTTAACCTTAATCTATCAATATAAATTTACAAATTGCTTATTACTACATATAGCTATTGCAATCTATTAACAATTTCAATATACATAAATAATAAAAGTAAGCCATT
>JAGLYS010000316.1 GCA_023132105.1 Caldifarciminota bacterium | reverse complement strand
AAAGATGTTAAAATAACAATTACAAAATCTCTTGCCAAAGGGGATCGATTAACTGAAATTGTAGGGGAATGGAAATAAATATCACACATGATGAGATTTAAATAACAAAGATATTAAATTTAATTTACAATTGTCGTTAAATGAATTTAGTGAATATGATTAAATTTTAATTTAAAATATATATTAAAATGCTTCATAATTAGACCGTTACTCTGGATATATATTATTCTTCAACATAAACAAACCTGGATTTTGATATATTATAATTTAATACAGCTTGCCCACAACTCGAATGGTTCTCCAATTCTTCAGGTGTACTTATACTTATAATGACTTCAAAGCCGTACTTTCTTAAATCCTTGGCAATATTTTCGGCAATTGTATTATTATCATATTCAAACAGTGATACCAAATCATTTTCTTTTGATGAAAATGTTTCATTTATCGGAGTTAATTTGACCAGGAACTTTTTAGGATCAAATATATTTTTTAATATATCAATATCTATCTCCGAGTCGGTACTACATGCAAAATTTAAATCCATTTTTCTATCTCTTTCTCTAAACCATTTTTCACCGAAATCCGATATCTCTTCTAATGAGAATTTATCTATAGGCATTAATTTGTCTCTGGTTGATTCATCCGTAGAATTGATTGAAAACTGCAATTGAAAGTAACCACCTGTATAAATACTATTCTTGATTCCCAATAATTCATTGAAAAATTTCTTGCAGTTTCTTGGAGCAGTTGTTGCTATACATGGAATGAAAGGGCGTTTTATAATATTGGGAAGCTTTACAAGAACATCAAGAACATTATTGTTTAATGCCGGTTCTCCCATTCTTGCAAAATGAATTTTAAATTTTTTTGTATTGATTCTACCATCGGGATATTTTCTGTTTAATAAAAAGCTTATCTCCTCAAGAATCTCATATGTACTCAAATTTCTATAATATTTCTTCCCCGTATCACACATTTTGCATCCGACGGGACAACCAATCTGTGTCGAGATGTTAAACACATACTTATCCTTTTCATTCCGATATGGATCCTTTGATTCGACAAGTTCGATTAAGTGATTTTCATTGTCCCCGATTTTTGCAACATAGACAAAAGCCGGATTACCGTTACCGTATACTTTAATTATTTCCATAATTAACCTCCTAAGTATTTATAAATACCTTCAGCAGCATTAATACCACTATTGCATGCCAATGAAATATAATTCATACCTGCTATAGTGATATTGTCTGTGGTTTGTATTCCATTTGTATCCATATCTTCCAATTTAATCATCTGTTTGATCCTGCCAACCGCAATTAACAGGGCATCAAAATTGTTCTTATAAATTATGTTTGATTTTTTATAAGAATATGTCGTAAAATTTGTGTTTTCCTCAATAGATATGAATTCTGCATCATTAATTATTTTTATTTTTGACTTCTTAAGTTCTCTTAATAATTCGAAGTTTATATTTGGTAATGTGTTTTTAAAATACATTTTTACATCAAACCCTTTGTCGTGAAGTGAAAGAGCCTGGTCTACCGCTATTTCCCCCTGTCCGATTACTCCGACACTTTTAATTTCTTTGTTGGTAATTATTTTATCATATCCGTAAAATACATTCCTATAATTATTATCAACTAATTTTTTAGGTTTTGTCCCCGTAGCGATGATTATGGATTTTACTTTATATGAATTTTCACCGAATGCATTATACTCCCCCGATTTTTCAACATTTGTAATTTTATCGAAAACAGGTTCTATACCTGACTTTATCAGAGCATTTCTCATAATATTTGCAACTTCAATTCCTGTTTTTCCATAAATAAGCGGTGAATTGGTAATTTTTCTTGCAAGTCTTACCAAACCGCCAATTGCCTTTTTTTCAACAAGTATAAAATCAACACCTCTTTTCTTTAGTTGTAAAGCTGCAGACACACCTGCAGGACCTCCGCCGATAATCAGGCAGTCCGTTTTATATTCCTTCATTTATCACATCTTCGGAAGAAATAATCTTACAAAATCCATGTTTTAGATTTAGAATCGAGGCATTGTAATTCTCTATTCTTTTCGATGCGGTAGCATCTGATAAAAGAATAGATTCATAATTAAGCATAAATGCGTGTCTTATAGATGTTTCAACACATAAATGTGTTTGTATTCCGGTAAAATATAAATTTTCAATTCGCTGTTCTTTTAATTGTCTATTAAGATCCGTATTGAAAAATATCGAATAATGTTCTTTGTATATTATAGGATAATTATAAATGGATAATTGCTTTATGAGCGTAGAATCATAAGTATCTATTATCGGTAATCTTTTCCACCATCTATACATCATATTATCCTTTGAATTGTTATTTGCCTGTATAGTGAAAAATATGGGCATTGATCGTTTCTTGAATAATTCAATGATTTTCATAACATTTGGAATTATGTTTACACCTGAATGCATATAAGCAGGTGAGTCAGATGAAAGAAAGTAGTTTTGCATATCGATTACAATTAGAGCACTTCTCAAAATTTCCTCCGAATAATAAACGCCATCCAGTGAGTCTGGATGGCGTTTGCCTGACATTACTCACAAGTGCATAATACATTTAATTAATATTTTGTCAAGTACAAAGATATTTGCCTATTTATAAATTTATTTTAGGTTGGTGATTTTACCCTTTTTGATAGAGTTTTCTGTTTTAATTATATAAAAATATACTCTATTCCGAGGGATTGAGAACTGATACGATCTACTATTCAATTCCCTTTCTAATATTGTTTGCCCGTTAATGCCAATAATTTTTAGATTCTCCATTAATTTATTGGAGTATATGTAAAAAATACCATTTCTATTTATAATATCGATTATAACATCATTCGAAGCTGATATGTCATTATTCTTGATTCCTGTGTAGTATACGAAATTATATATCGAATCGGGATTGGATTGCCCTTTTTTGTAAATATATCCTTTTAATGTTCCGTTTTCATATAATTCAAGAAGGACAAAATGGAAGAATGAACCACCATATGGTGCGGATTGTAATGGAGGCACAAG
>JAGLYS010000315.1 GCA_023132105.1 Caldifarciminota bacterium | reverse complement strand
GAATTTATAACGAATTACACGAAAGAGAAAGAGATAATTTTTATCTTCAATTTCACTAATTGGTACGAATTACACAAATGAGAGGGAGAAGGAAAATTTATTGTTTTTATTTCACTAATTGAGACAAATTGCACGAATAACCACTGAAAGAGAAGAGAATCACGGAAGGGAGGGAATTATAAATACTATTCCGGATAGTCTGCAGTTCTTGACTTTTAAGATAAATATATGTTATAACAATGCAGTTTATGAGGAGGATACAATTTAATAATCCGGTTAAAGGTGAATTTATATGAAATGTTTGAATTGTGGATTCGAGAATACGGAAGATGCTGTATTTTGCGAGAACTGCGGAAAAAAATTAGAAAATATATGCCCTAATTGTGAATATGGGAACAGAATCGGAGCAAAATTTTGTAGAAAATGTGGGACTAAACTTTCGAAAGAAATATTTAAAGAATCGATTCCTATAATACCGACAATGCCGGAGGAATTATCAGAAAAGGTTAATGCAATCGAAAAGAATCTAAAGGGCTCAAGGCGTGATGTTGCTATTATATTTGCTGATGTATCCGGGTTTACAGCAATGGTTGAGGGAATAGATCCCGAAGAAGTTACCGAAAGGATGAATGCTGTCTTCAAGCGACTTTCTGAAATTATATACGGATATGAAGGATATATCGATAAGTTCATCGGTGATTGTGTAATGGTTTTATTTGGTGCTCCGATAGCTCATGAGGATGATCCGTTGAGGAGTGTACTTTGCGCAGTTGATATGCAATCCGCTATGAAAGAATTTAAGAATATGGAGATTTCTATTGGTATTAATTATGGCAAGGTCGTCGCCGGTGGGGTTGGATCCGACCAAAAAATGGAATATACGGTTATGGGTGATGTCGTAAATCTTGCTCAGCGATTGGAGTCTAATGCGGGAAAAGGTGAAATATATGTAAGCGAAAAGATTCATCACAAAACTAATACGGAGATAGAATATGAAGAACTAAAACCTATTCATATAAAGGGTAAGAAAAAACTCATTACACCGTATAAGCCAATTTCCGTAAGGTCAAAATATGTGACTTGTAAAATCGATGAGATTCCGATTATTGGCAGGGAAAAGGAACTGAATGATTTACTTAATATATTTGAAAATGTGAAATTAGGGAATGGACAAATAGTTTCTGTTATTGGAGAAGCCGGAATAGGCAAATCAAAACTAATTTATGAATTTGAATCACAAATGTTATCCAAAACAGGCAAAAAGGATGAAAATAGAGTTATTCTCCTTGAAGGCAGAGGTATAGATTATCTAAAAAACTCTGATTACTGGTCACTAAAGCAGATTCTGAGACAATTGATAGGTTTTAAGGAAACCAGTTCAAAAAAAGATATAAGTAAAGCAATAGAAAAATTTATTAAATCATATAAGGATAGATCATTTAATCAGATTATACCACTTTTGAAATACCTTTTCTCAT
>JAGLYS010000314.1 GCA_023132105.1 Caldifarciminota bacterium | reverse complement strand
TGATAACGCCATATTATAATAAACCAAATCAGGAAGGACTTTACAGACACTTTTCCAAGGTATCGGATTCTGTCGATATTCCAATTGTTATATACAATGTTCCTGGCAGGACAGGTGTAAAAATATTTCCCGATACACTTAGTCGTTTGACAACTAAAACAAATATAGTTGCAGTAAAGGAAGCAAGTGGCGATGTCGATTTAGCCAGTGAAATGATATTAAAAACAGAAGGTAAAATCGATATTATTTCAGGAAATGATTCGTTAACAGTTCCATTGATTTCTATAGGTTGTACAGGTGTAATCTCGGTAATCGCAAATATAGTACCAGATTATGTGTCAAAGATGGTTCATTACGCTCTTAATAGCGATTGGGAGAAAGCAAAGGAATTACACTACAAACTATTATTACTTTCCAAAGCAATGTTTATCGAAACAAATCCCATACCTGTAAAGACTGCTGCCAATATAATGAAATTACCTTCAGGTCCCTTAAGATTGCCTTTAGGTCCTATATCTGAGGATAATAGACAAAAACTTATATACGCAATGAATGCATTTGGAATCAAGTAATGAATAATATCCTTCTATTTGGTGCTCTTGGTAAGATGGGAAGGGAAATCGTAAAGAGTTCAAGCAATTTTAAGGACATTAATATATTTAAAGTGGTCGATAAAGTGGTAAATAGCGATACAGGTAGATCATACTCGGAGATTACAGGAATAAATTGGTCCGGTGATGGCTTATTGGATGACAATGACAAACATCTGTTTGAAAACATTGACTGTGTTATAGAATTTACAAATCATAAAGCAACAATATGTCACTTAAAGTTAGCTAAGGACAAAGGAATACCTTATATTATTGGAACAACAGGTTTCGATAGGGAGGAGTATGAGGTAATAGAAAATATCTCGAAGTGTATACCTGTTTTCATCTCATCAAATATGAGTAGAGGTATCAATATCGTTAATTATGTTTTGGAAAAAATAGCACCGATGTTGGAGGATTATAATGCTGAAATTTGGGAGTTGCACCATAAAAACAAAAAGGATTCACCAAGCGGAACAGCAATTATGCTTGCCAATACAATAAAAAACTCCATTAACTCGGTTAGAGAAATTATTACGGGACGAAGTGGAGTTAATGCAGTTAGAACTGAAAATGAAATTGGTATAAGTTCTATTAGAGCTGGTGATATTTTTGGAGAACATCATATACTCTTTGCAGATGAAGGTGAAAATATAGAAATTATTCACCGAGCTACAAATCGTGCTGTATTTGCAAATGGCACATTAAATATTGTTGGATTTATAATGGAAAAGGAGAGAGGGTTATATACTTATAAAGACCTTTTATGTGTGGAATGAGCATAATCGTACAGAAATATGGGGGAGCTTGTCTTTCAAGTTTTGATAAAATAGAAGATATTGCCGAAGAGGTTGTTAAAAGAAAGAGGGAAGGGAATAATGTGATTGTTGTTGTATCTGCAATGGGGAATACAACAAGTAAGTTGTATAAATCCGCATATAAAATAAGTAAGACCCCCCCAAAAAGGGAACTTGATATGTTACTTACAGCTGGTGAAAGAATCTCTATGGCAATGCTATCTATAGCAATTCAGAAGAGGGGGGTTGAATCAATATCATTTACAGGTTCACAGGTAGGTGTTATTACCGACAATATACATTCCAATGCTCATATAATACGAATAAAGGGGGATAGAGTGTGGGAAGAGATGAAAAAGGAACGAATAGTAATTATAGCTGGATTTCAAGGGGTAAGTAAAAGTAGGGAGGTTACGACACTGGGGAGAGGAGGATCCGATATATCCGCCGTTGCAATTGCAGCGGCATTCGGAGCAGAAATTTGTGAAATGTATAAAGATGTTAGTGGTATTTATTCAATTAATCCTGTGTTTATTAGTAAAGCAAAATTGTTGAAAACATTATCATATGATGAAGCTATTGTGCTTGCAAAATATGGAGCAGATGTTGTACACTATAGAGCATGTGAAATCGCTGCGAAATTCACTGTGCCTATAAGAATTACAACTTCATTTTATAGAAATGGAGGAACATTGATAAAAGAGAATATTAATATTGAAAGTGGTAGAGTCAGAGCTATTGCTGTCAAAGATAAAGTTGTGTTGATATCATCCAACGATTCGACCGATATGAATATAAAAGCAATTTTCAAGTTAATTGAAAATTCTTCTGTTGAAATATTACATTATTCTGAAAGCAGGAAAAAAAACCGAACATTATTTAATTTATTCCTTTCATATTATACCGAGGATGAAATAAGAGTAATTACAAACGAGATCAAAATGAAAGCAAACTTGAGGATGCAAGTTAAAAAAATAAAAACCATATCACTTGTTGGAACAGGTATAATAAGTAATATAGATGTGATTAACAGATGCACTGAAGCACTTTCCAGATTGAATATTTCTCCCTTATTTACATTTACTGGTAATATTAGTATTACTTTTGCAGTTAAGAACGAGGATATTCTTCCATTAGTTAAGTCTTTTAATAAGGAATTCAAATTAAGTGAATAATTTAAGGAATATAAATTTGGCAATAGTAGGAGCAACAGGTCTTGTAGGGAGGGAGGTATTGAAAATCCTTATGGAGAGAGATTTGCAAATAGAGAGATTAAAGCTATTGGCTTCGGAGAAATCCATTGATAAAAGTGTTATTTTTAAAGGAAAAGAATATAGGGTCGAATTGCTTAATAAAGATGCTTTTAATGATATTGAATTTGCTATTTTTTCAGCAGGGAAAGCTATATCAGGAAAATATGGTTTGATTGCAGCTAAATGCGGATGTGTAGTTATAGATAATTCAAATGCTTTTAGAATGGATGATTCTGTTCCTCTTGTAATTCCCGAAATAAATATTAAAGATTTAATGGAACATAGTAATATTATTGCAAATCCGAATTGTTCTACAATAGGTCTATTACTACCGATTTATCCATTATATAAAAGATTCGGAATAGAGTATATAATAGTTTCAACTTATCAATCGATGTCGGGTGCAGGAAAACCATTTCTAAATAAGTACTATAGTGAAATGCAAGGGCATAAAAAAGATGGTTGCCCTATATATAATAATGTAATTCCTCAAATCGATTCATTTGAAAAGAATGGATTTACTGCCGAAGAGATGAAAATGAATTTGGAAACAAGGAAGATACTACATGATAATGAAATTAAAGTAAATGCTACTTGTGTTAGGGTTCCCGTATATAAGGGACATAGTGAATCATGCTATGTGAAATTCAAAGAGAAAGTTTCGATTAGTGACATATATAAAATATTAAACAGATCAAAAGGAGTCAAAGTGGTTGACGATATCGGAAATTTTAAATATCCTACACCAAATGATGTTGCAGGGAAGAATGAGGTCTTTATAGGAAGAATAAGACCATCCCTGATTGAAAAGAATGCATTTAATATGTGGATTGTTTGTGATAATATTAGAAAGGGAGCTGCTCTTAATGCAGTTCAAATTTTAGAGAGTTTATTATGAAAAAATTGTATTTTATTACCTGTTTTGCTATTTTGCCAATAATATTGTTTTCTTATATTAGCGAACAATTATCGGCTGATTTTATGAGTGGTGTAAAAGATGATAAGCCGGGATATATAATTCTTGTTATGGCAAATAGAGAGGAATTCGTTAGACGCAAGGTGGGGGATAAAACAAGTTCTATTATTGAATATAAAATTATTGCCTATGATAATAAAAAGTTTATAGGTGGAGACATAATTATAGATACGGTAAGTTCTAATAGCGAAAAGTTTGAGAAACAATTATTTTTCCCGTCGGAAATAGATTCGTTAAATCTGCAGTTAATTGTTACAGATAAAATATCAGAGAGATATTTTAAGAAGAATAGAGATATTACAATGGATAAATATGAGAATGATTTATTTATACTTTACAATCCCTTATATGTAAAAAAACTTACAAAGAACTATTCAAACTCAGGAAGAGGGGCATCCTCTTTATCCCTTACTGTTTATGTAAAAGAAAATAAAAGATGCAGATTTAAGTTAAAATTTCTAAGTGATAATAGTATTTTTATAGAAGAAGGTGGTTATCTGGAATATGGTTATAATTATTTAAATATAAA
>JAGLYS010000313.1 GCA_023132105.1 Caldifarciminota bacterium | reverse complement strand
ATAAAGAAGAAGGATAAGGAGGGTTATGCATATTTGTCATATGCATTTGGTAAAGAACTTGAGAAACAGAATAGAGAAAAAGAGGCAATCGAATATTATAATAATGCGATAGTATATGCCCCGAAATCACCAAGCGGTTATGTCGGGTTGATACAACATTATGACAGATTAGGTGATTCTGCAAAGGTGGAAGAGATATATAAGAATGCTCTCAGCTCATATCAAAGTTATCAGGAATTCTTTATGTTCTTTATGAGGGAAGCGGACACACTTAATTCGATAAGGATACTTAATAAATGGATTGTTATAAATCCTGCTGATAGCGGTGCAAAAAAGATACTTGGTGATTTGAAGGTGACATACAGGAGGAACCGTTGACATTTTACATAAAAAAGGTACTAAAAGGGTTCCTGTTTTGAATCCTTTCTTTGAAAACATCAATCGTTTATGTCCTTATAAACTTGACATAAATGATATAAATATTGTAATATGAAACAAATTCAACTATTTTAAAGGAGGTAGCATGAAATTGAGATGGATAATTGTTATTCCAATAGTATTATTGATATTTGCCGGGTGTAATATCGAGACACCTGAACATTTTCCTGTCTTTAGTTCACAGATAAATATCCCTATTGGGGATAGTACAATGACAGTTGAAAAAGCAATAGAAGTTTATACGGATAAATCAGGAAATGAAGCCATATATATAGAAAATGATACTATATATTGGCAATCGGACACTGCTTATACAACTGATTTTGCTTCAAGGGATTCTCTTATATTCTATCTTGGCATAACAAAAGACTTACCCGGGAAGATAGATACAATAAAAACTGTTTTTAATAGTGAACTTTCATCATTCAAAGGTATTGTCCACTTAAAAGGGAATAATCCCGGACCCGATACTTTTATTGGAACCGTTAACTACACGCTTACAGCCTATACGGGAGATACGACATTATATGATTCAATGGATATCAATCTTCCTTTAGGCGATTTTGATACAACGCTTACAAAGGTTTTTACAAACTTCAACCTCGGGGGATATAAACTTGTAATAGAGGGTTTTGATGTAACTGGTGTTGTCAGTTTCGATACGGTATGGGGTTATACTAAACTCGGTTTTTTGGGATATATAAACGGTGATACACTCTATACGATTGAAATACCGTTTGGTATCTCCGATGATTTACGCAATAGTATCAATCCTGATTCAATGGAAAACAAAGGGATAAAATTGAATTTTATTAACATCGCAAGTCTTATATGGAATAATATTCCGATAGGTGCTGATTATGATTTTTATCTAATGAATCATACGAAGACAGATACATTTTATTTAACCGGAGAAATTATTCCCCCCCAGATAGATGCAAACGGATTTGTTTTATCGGATACATTGTCTGAATTGGATATTATTCTTGATTCCACATTGCTTAATGTACTTGATACGGATACTGCTTATTATCTTGTTCGAGCCAGTACACCGAATATTGGAAAAATATTTGTTAAACCAACGGACTATTTAAGATTTCAAGGACATATAACTGCTGATTTTTGGATAAATCTCAATGAAGTCACTTCCGACTCGGATGAATAAGGTAGGTTAATAATGAAAAAAATTAGTATTATTATAATATTAACATTTCTTTTATGTTTCACACTGAATGCTTCTTATCAAAATCTCTTCGAGGGTTATGGTTCACAGGCTTCGAATGGTCCGGGAGCCCTGTTCTACAACCCTGCAATGCTTGGACATAGATATGCTCCGACACTTGATATTAATATTATAAAATTAGGTGTTGAGGAAACAAATAACTTCCTCTCAATCGACTTTTGGAATAAATATATAGTAAAAGATACCTTTTATCAGGCTGACAAAGACACTATTTTAATGAATATGCCAGGTAGCGGATGGATGATTCACCCGAGAGTAAATACAAATGTATTGGGACTCAAAATAGGTGGCTTTGCTTTTGCTCCAAGAGTCGTTACGGGTGCAAATCTTAATTTACCCAAAGACTTATTTGTTCTAGGGTTTAATGGTAACGAACTTGGAAGGATTTATGATTTCTCAAACGGTAACCTTGGTGCAATAATTTATGGAGAAATTTCAGCAGGTTATGGTCAGGCTATCGAATTGAACAATGAACATAATCTTTATGTTGGGGCTTCATTCAGTTATCTTTATGGATTGGCATGTTTTGAAACGACAAAAAATTCATCATATTTTAATTCAGACAGTGCTTATTTCGAAGCATCGGATACAATAGCATATAGATTCTGTGTAAACCCTAAAGGAAATCCCGGATTCGGAATGAACCTTGGTTTTGCATACGATATTACCGAAACATTTACAGCAGGTATTTCATTGAAAAATGCATATTCATTTATCAACTGGAATGCCGATTCAATGAATTTTTCTGATTTCGATCCTGAAAACGGAGGGATTATTTCAGGCGAGGCAATCTTTAATCTCGATAGTTTGAATATTTATAAGATTATTGATATGTATCTTTCTGGAGATTCTATAAATGAAGATTCGATATTCAATAGATTTATTGACACTTCATTTTCCACCAGCTATGATCCTTTCACAACACATCTCCCTCCGATATTAAATATCGGAGCAGTTTGGAGAGGAATATATGCCCCCTGGAAATTAGCTTTCAATTACGAGCAGGGATTTAACAATACAGCACTTTCAACGGTTATTCCAAAATTCTATATTGAAGGAGAATATGCATTCGCAAATGTTATACCTGTAAGAGCGGGTATAGGTGTGGGAGGAAAAGAATTGCTTGAATATGAAGTGGGTCTCGGTTTTGAATTTCCTTATGCATATCTTGGTCTCGGAGCATCTAATCACAGAGGTATATTTTATGGTCTAAAAGGTTTGAGTGCCGAACTGAATTTAGGATTAAGAACACCGATTTGGGCTGTCATCGATGGTATAGTTAAGGATTCGATAACAGGGAAACCAATGATTGTCGATTATACCGTAACATATAAAAGAGGTAAAACATTTACAAAATCAACTAATAACGAAGGTAAATTCAAGTTTCATCTTGATGCAACAGATGTTAAAATTCAAATAAAAGAAAAGGATTATGAAGTAAAAACAATTGAATTTGCCGTTGGACCAAAAGACAGGATACATAAAAATATTCTAATGCAACCTTCCACAGGTCTTTTAATCTGTAAAGTAGTTGATAAACTTTCCGGTAAAGCTATGAAGAATGTCCCTGTTCATATAATATCTGCGAAACCTGTAAAGGGAATCACAGATATTACCGGTGTTACAAAGTTTAATTTGCTTGAAGATAAATATAGGATAAGTATAAGAATTAAGGATTATATTCCTTATACAGCCAGTGTTAATATCAAGAAAGCAAAATCCTTTACTCAGGTTTGTGAATTAAAATTGAACAAAGGATATATTGTCGGGAAGGCACAAAATGCAAAGACAAAAGAGGGGATTAAATGTAAGATTATTGTTCTTGACTCATTGTTAAAAGAATATAAGACAATTGAAACAGATACGAATGGTATATACAGAGAACTTTTACCTTCCGGTAAATATATCATGAAGGTCAACCCTCTTGTTAAAGGTTATATTAAGCAGGAAGTCCCATTTGAAATAAAACCTGCCGAAACCACCAAGAAGGATATTTTACTCCTAAAGAAGAAAATGAAATTAACATTCAGGAATATCAATTTTGATCTTAATAAAGCAATAATCAAACCGGAATCATACCCGGTTCTTGATTCACTTGGAACCATTATGGTTCAGAATCCTTCGATTGTTGTAAGAATTGGTGGACATACGGATACAAGAGGCTCAAGAAATTACAACCTGAGACTTTCGAGAAGAAGAGCATATGCAGTAAAGATGTATATTATTAAAAACTTCAATATTTCCAAGAAGAGAATGTTCTCCAAAGGTTATGGAGAATCCAGACCTCTCGTCTATCCTGAGAAAACGAAGAGTGATTATGCAAAGAACAGACGCGTGGAATTCGAAGTCTTGAGAGAATTGAAATAATTGTCAGATTAATATACATTAAATATATAAAGAAGCCCTCCTATGAGGGCTTTTTTATTTGACATAAGTCCTACTTGTATATATAATTCTTAATCGTAATATATAGCTATTTTCATCCGAGGAGGTAAAAATGTATGATGTAATCGTTATCGGAAGTGGAACAGGTGGTTATGTTTCTGCCATCAGAGGTGCTCAAAACGGTTTAAGAACGATAATAATTGAAGCAAGGGAAATAGGTGGAACATGCCTAAATAGAGGTTGTATTCCTACAAAAGCATTAATAGGAAGTGTCGAAATATTACATAAAGCAAAAAACAGTAAGAATTTCGGTGTTAATATCGATTCAATAAATTATGATTGGTCTTTTATCTTAAGCAGGAAAGAACAGATTGTTAAGAAACTTACAGGTGGAATTGAATTTCTTTTGAAGAAGAACAATGTAGATGTAATAAAAGGATTTGCGTATATAAAGGATAGCAATAATGTCATCGTAATGAAAGAAAATAAAACGGAAGAAAATCTTCAAACAAAAAATATCATTGTTGCTACAGGTTCGGAACCATTGGATATACCGGCATTTAATATTGACCATAGTATTATAATAAATAGTGATGATGCTCTTAATATTAAGAAAATCCCAAAATCGATTGTAATAATTGGTTCCGGAGCTATAGGTCTCGAATTCGCAACCATTTTTAACGCACTTGGTGTAAAAACAGATGTGATAGAGATGTTTCCTGACATAATCCCTGAATTTAATGATAAAAAAGTTAAAAGAATTATGGCTTTGGGTTTGAAAAAAGCAGGTGTTTCCTTACATACGGATGAGAAGGTTGAAAGTGTAAAAATTAACAATAATAATGAGGGTGTCGTTGAAACGGATAAGGGAAACATCTATAAATCAGAAATTGTTCTTGTTGCAATAGGAAGAAAGACAAATGTCGATATTTTAGTAAATGCAGGAGTGAGCATCGATAATAATTTTGTTAAAGTAAACAGTAGAATGCAAACAAATATAAGAGGGGTTTACGCTGTAGGAGATATAACAGGCGGACCGCTTCTTGCTCATAAGGCAGAATTCGAAGGTATTGTTGCAGCTGATAGTATTGCAGGTAAATCTGCAAGCAGAGAGGATTTCAAGAATATTCCCGCATGTATTTTCACTATTCCACCACTTGCAATATGTGGTTATACGGAAGAAGAGGCAATTAATAATGGCATAGATGTGAAGACAGGGGAATTTAATTATAGTGCAAATGGAAAAGCCCTGTCAATAGGGGCGACAAGTGGGTTGTGTAAAGTTGTAATAGATAAGGATAACAATCATATAATAGGTGCTCAAATTTACGGTGAATCAGCTGATATAATGATAAGTGAAGCTTCTGTTCTTATTAAGAAAGGAATAAATACCGATGAATTCGTAAAAATTATTCATCCACATCCCACATTAGGGGAAATATTTATGGAGAGTGTTCATGACAGTATCGATGAATCGATTCATAAATTTAAAGTAAGATAATTCAATGAAATTGAATTTACATTTTTTCAGGTGCATCGACTCCGATTAAGTCTAATCCAATTTTCAGGGTGCTTTTAACGGTTTTTATAAGAGTAATTCTTGCTCTTGTAAGTTCCTTATCATCTGTAACAACCCTAATATCATTATAAAAACTATGGAATTTCGAAGACAATTCAATAAGATAACGTGGTAAAATCGATGGTTCCCTGTGTGAAATTACATCATCCAGAATTTCAGGGAATTGTATAATTTTCTTTATCAACATCAATTCCTTCTCTTTTCCGAGAGTTGAAATGTCAGGCTTTTCGGCAAGATTTATCCCTTTTTCTTCGGCAAATCTAATAATACTGGATATTCTTGCATGTGCATATTGAACATAGTAAACAGGATTCTCTTCTGTTTTCTGTTTTGCCAATTCGAGATCAAAATCAAGGTGTGAATTTACTTTCCTTAATACAAAGAAAAATCTTGCTGCATCTTTACCGATATCATCTATAAGGTCATCAAGTGAAACAATATATCCTTTTCTCTTGGACATTCTTATTTTATTCCCTTCATTAGTGAGATTTACCATCTGATGTAAAATTATTTCAAGGTGATCAGGATTGTAACCAATCGCATGAAATATGGCTTTGAGCCTTTTTTTATAACCATGATGATCAGGTCCGAAAATGTCTATTAAGTAATCGAATCCTCTCCTCATCTTATCTTCATGATATGCGGCATCAGGGAGAATATATGCATATTCCCCATTGCTTTTTATTATTGGACGATCTTTGTCATCCCCGAAAGCGGTTGATTTAAAGAATATTGCATTTTCTTTGGTGTATAAAAGATTATTCTCTCTTAATCGTTTTACGATAAATTCAGGTAAATTCTCTTCCCTTATGCTTTTTTCATGTATTATATAATCAAAATTCACTCTAAAATTCTTTAGACTTTCTATCTGTAAATCGTGAAAATATTTAACTGATTTTTCTCCCAAAAATTTATCTATTTCATCATCATTCATATTTTCTAGATCCGGATTATTTTCACTTACCGATTTAACAAAATCTACGAGATATTTTCCATGATATCCGTTTTTAGGGATTTCTGCGTTTTTCCCGTTTAATTGCTTATATATCGCATTACATGAAAGTCCGAGCAGTTTTACCTGATTCCCACTATCATTGACATAAAATTCACTAAATGCTCTAAATCCTCTCCAGTTCAATATTCTAATTAAAGAATCCCCTATAGCAGCAGCTCTTGCATTTACTATTACCATCGGACCTGTAGGATTTGAGCTTACAAATTCAATTAGTATTTTTTCATTTCCAATATATCTTTTTTTGCTGTAATTTTCTCCTGCTTCAATGACCTTTCCGATAGCTCGATGGTATGAGTTGATATTTACGAAGAAATTTATATATCCACCAACTACATCCACTCTATCAAAATAATTATTGGATTTAAGAATGTCTTTCAAATATTCAGCGATTGAATTCGGGTTTTTCCGTAATAATTTAGATAGTTGAAAAGATATTTGTGTAGAGTAATCTCCGAATTTTTCCTCGGATGATTCGGTAATAGTTGGTTCGATTTCTAATTCGATATTATATGCCGATTTCACAGCTTCCTTGATTGATTCAGAAATAAAGGTTTTTATCATATTCAATCCTCAAGTTCTATTGTTTCCTTTGGAACATCACCCCAAAGTGATTCTATGTCATAATAATAATAAGTATTCTCATCGAATATATGAACCACAATATCCACATAATCGAGAAGTATCCATTTTCCATTTTCATATCCTTCCACATGCCATACATTTGAACCGTATTTTTTTGTATTTTCCTTTATATTATCTGCAATTGCTCTTAGATGGATATTGGTACTACCCATTATTATTATAAAGTAATCTGTTATTAAAGTTTGCTTCCCTACATTCAATACCTTTATTGATAGGGGCTTTTTCTCAATTGCAAACTTTACAATATTTTCAATGCCCTCCCTTTGGTCTATTTTACTAATTTCCACTGTACCTCCTTATAAACAGATGAGATTTCTTAATATAATCTCTTCCGAGAATAATTGTTAAATCGAATAAGAAACAGTTTAAAGTATCAACCATAATAGAATCAATTCCTATAATGGATGATATAAAATTGGTTTTCCTTTTAGGCAACCCTGCCTTTGATATAATATACGATCGTTCTTCAACTTCATTAAAATTACCTATATTTATAACATCAAATCCTGCATTTTTCAAGCAACGAGAAAACAAGGATGCAATACCATCCTCACCACATGCATTTTGAACATCTATAGTGAAAGATTTCTTAAATATTTCAGTTTCCTGTCTTCTGGTTGGTAGATGTGTAATTCTTAAAAATATGGAAAAAAATATTAGTATAACAAGAAATATTAAAAAAACAGTAATAGGTTTTAAATGATCAGGTTTTTTCTTCTTCCTCTTTTTAACCATCGATTTTTGTATTTGCCTTAATATAACTGTTTTGTTCGATATTGGCATCTTTTATAAAAGAACCGGCATTTATAATCGTTCCTTTATGAATAACAGATTTTCCCTGAATAGTGACATTAGGATATATCTCAACATCTTTTTCAATTATTACATCTTTTTCGATATATATTGTTTCGGGAAGATGTAATGTAACACCTGATATCATTAATTCTTTTTTCAAATTGTTCAACATAGTTGTCTCTACGAGAGAAAGCCGGTTTCTATCATTTATACCTGTCATTTCAAATGGATCATCTATCCTAAAAGATTTTACTCTTTTATTTAATTTATTGTTTAGTATAGAAATGGTATCTGTAAGATAGTATTCTCTCTGAGTGTTATTGTCATTCAAGTAGGAAAGACTCTCTTTTAGGGTTTTCCCATTAAAAATATAAAATCCTGAGTTAACGGATTTGATTCTCCCTATTTTCTCGTTTGCATCCTTTTCCTCTATTATTTCCGTTACATAATCATTATATTCTATTACTCGTCCATAACCGTACGGATTATCAACGATAGCTGTAAGAAGTGTGCAGGAAATATCTTGAGAATTATGAAACAAAAGGGCTTTCTTTAATGTTTCGCTTGTTATACAGGGGGCATCACCACACAGTATAATAATTGTATCGCTATCATCTATTTGTTCAACAGCTGATTTTATAGCATCACCGGTACCAAGTAAATTTCTTTGTTCCATATAAATCAAATCATTCCCAAAATAATCGATTATCTCCTCTTTTTTATTCCCAACGATTATTATTTGTTTATCGATGCCTGCTTTTTTAGAAGATTCAATGACATACTCAAGCATCGGTTTTCCTAAAATCTTATGCATTACCTTGGGTTTGTCTGATTTCATCCTTTTCCCAAGTCCAGCAGCGAGAATAATCGCTTTTTTCACACATCCACCTTTATGTTGTCTATCAGGCGTGTTTTGCCGACATAGATTGCTATTAGAATTCTAACGGAACCATTTATCGAATCTATCAAGTTAAAGTTATTATCATCGACAATTTCTATATATTCAATTTTTTCTATACCGCTATCTTTAATTATTTTACATATATAATTCTTGATGTTTTCAATATCTCTTTCACCATTCCTAATTAGATCTTTTGCTCCGATAAGGCTTTTATATATATGAGATGCTTGTTTTCTTTGAATATCCGTAAGATAACTGTTTCTTGAACTCATTGCCAACCCATTGGATTCTCTGATTATTTCTCTCGTCTCTATCGTTATATCGAAATTAAGGTCCTTTACCATTTTTCTGATTATAAAAGCTTGCTGAGCATCCTTTTCTCCAAATAATACAATATCAGGTTTGACAATATTGAACAATTTAGCTACGACAGTTGTTACTCCCCGAAAGTGAGAAGGGCGGGAAATCCCACATAATATAGAAGAATATTCATCTACATATACAGATGTTTTAGAATTCTCATACATCTCTTTCTCGGATGGATAAAAAATTATATCAACACCTTCTCTCTCTAATTTTATTATATCTTCTTTGAATATTCTCGGGTAGCTGTCGAAATCTTCCCCAGCCCCAAACTGAGTAGGGTTCACAAAAAGACTTACAACAAGTATATCACATTTTCTTTTGGCAGTTTTAACAAGGCTTATATGTCCTGCATGTAAATTTCCCATTGTCGGGACAAATGCAATTATCTTGCGATTTCTTTTCTGCTCTTTCGAATAATTTTGCATCTCTTTAATATCAGTTATTGTTCTCACTATTGTCCCTCAATGTCCAAATTATACGATAGAAATTTTTTACCATTAAAATCAGATTCAATCTCATCTATGAAATATTTAAAATCAAATTTATTACTATTGAAATCGATTTTATCGATGTTTATTACAATCAATGGAGAATCCGAATATTTAAAAAAATACTCATTATACTTCTCAATCAATATTTTAAGATATTCATGATTTATATTGTTTTCAAACGATCTATCTCTAAGTCGAATATGGTTAATAAGAGTATCTAATGATGCCTGAAGATAGATAACGATGTCCGGAGAAGGTATTTGACTTTTCATCAGATTGTAAATGGATTTATACATAGCAAATTCATTCTCATTAAGATTTATTTCTGCAAATATCCAATCCTTATGAAATAAATAATCCGAAACTACGATGTTCTTAAAAAGATTCAACTGCTTTGATTCCTGTGTTTGTTTAAAGCGTGAAAGGAGAAAATATAATTGTGTTTGAAATGCGTATTCTTTTCTATTCTTATAAAATTTTGAAAGAAATGGATTTGTTTCAACCTCTTCTAATATTAACTCGGCATTATAATAATTTGCGATTAATTCAGATAGTGTTGTCTTGCCTGCTCCTATAACTCCTTCAATTGTTATAAATCTTTTATTCATTATACCAATTCTCCATATTTATTTTAACACATTTTTGTTTTTCTGTCTTTTTTAACATTGTAAAGAGAGAAATTTTATAAAGCGGGTGAATATAATCGGGGTTTATTTCAGTCATTGGAAGTAATACAAATCTTCTTTTATGCATTCTTGGATGTGGCAATGTAAGTTGTTCGGTATTTACTATTTTATTGTCATAATCAATAATATCTATATCCAGTGTTCTTGGTCCCCATTTTATCCTTCTCTCTCTCTTATACATTTTTTCAATTCCGTTAATTTCAGTAAGTAAGTCATAAGGAGAAAAATCTGTTTTCAAATAAACTATACAGTTTAAATAATTACTCTGTTTACTTACACCAATTGGGTCCGTTTCATAAACATCGGATACATTAGTTATAGTAGTGTTTGCTAATAACCTTATGTTTTTTATTGAAGATTTTAGAAATTCGATTCTGTTTCCCAAATTTGAACCTATAGATAAGATTGCATTTTTCATTTACCCTTTTCAATTATACAAGAAATATTATCCAAGCTTACATTGATAGGAGGGTGTAACTTCCGTGTCGTTACTTTTATATTCTCTATTTTAAATTCGGAGAGTAATTTATTACATATTGTTTCCGTAATCTCTTCAAGGTAATTATATTTAAACTCAAGGAAAACTTCACTTGCCCTTTGTACTATTCCCGTATAATCAGGATATGGCTTCTCATTTCTTATCGTATATTCAATATCGATACTGAAAAATTGCCCTATTTCTCTCTCTTCTTCAAGAACACCATGAAAGCCATATATTTTCATACCATTTATTTGAAATTTAATCATAAAAGTATTATATCAAATTAGGTTTTTATGTCAAATAGATGATTCATACAGGAGAAGATATGTATGGATATAATAAACAGTTTAAGGAAACCCTTCATTGTCATTGCGAGGAGTGAAACGACGAAGCAATCTACATTTACTCTATTGGGATTGCTTCACTTCGTTCGCAATGACACAGTCAATTTTCCCCTCTCTTCAATTCCCTCCCGCCAGTGGGAGGGAAAGTTAAATGATATTACTCTTTCGTGAAATTAATTTTCAATTCGTGAAATTGTAGGGGCAGACCCCTGTGTCTGCCCTATTATCTTCGTGTAATTCGCTACAAATTTGTGAAATCAAGATAAAAATTATTCCCCCTCTCTTAGTGTAATTC
>JAGLYS010000312.1 GCA_023132105.1 Caldifarciminota bacterium | reverse complement strand
ATGAAATATTATTGAAAAATATTAAGGAAAAATTTCCTGATGCTATCTTTATATCAGCCCTGTTAAATGAAAATATTACTAATTTAACAGATAGAATTTATTCAATATACAATAGAACTTATAATACATTAGAGTTACCTATTGAAAAATGTGGTATATTTTATTCATCGGTAAAGAATAAAATACCCATTAAGATTGTATATAATAAAGATAAATGTATAGTAAAATTCAGAAAGATATATAATAATCTAATAGATAGAGAATTGAAATAAGTTGACTATGGTTAATATTTATATTAATATATGAAAAATGGAGGTTTAGATGATAGCACTAATAATTTTGATTGCAATAGTAATTATAATAGTATTTTTTGTAGTAGGAACTTACAATACACTTGTAACTTCTCGTGTAAGGGTAAATAACGCATGGTCACAAATCGATGTTCAGTTAAAAAGAAGATACGATCTAATCCCTAATCTTGTCAATGCCGTTAAGGGTTATATGGAACATGAAAAAGAAGTTTTTATTAAAGTTACGGAAGCTCGTTCAAAAGCTATGAATGCAGAAGGTATTGCAAATAAAGCGAAGGCGGAAGGGCAACTTACAAATGTATTAAAATCACTATTTGCAGTAATGGAAAATTATCCGAATATTAAAGCAAATGAAAATATGATGCAGTTGCAGGAAGAGCTTGTTTCCACCGAGAATAAAATATCCTTCTCCAGACAACATTATAATGATGTAGTAGCATTTTTTAATACACTGATTCAGAAATTTCCACAAAATATAATTGCAGGGATGTTTGGATTTACAGGGAAAGAATTTTTTAAGGTTGAAACTGAAGAGGAGAAAAAAGCCCCAAAAGTACAGTTTTAGTTTCTGAATATCAAGATATAGCGGGATATCCGAGTTTACCACAATATATAGTATATATTTATAAATAATTAATATTACTTGACATTAGTTATCTATAAATGTATACTGTTAGATATAAATAGCTATAATTATATAACCTGTCACAAGGAGTACATATGGCTTTATCTCCAAATGATATTAAACCGGACAAGTTTTACACCGTAGAGGAAGTTGGAAAGTTATTGTCGCTTAGTGGGCAAACAGTGAGAAATATTCTGCGAAAAGGAAAACTATCTGGTAAAAAAATTGGTCGAAGATGGCATGTAAAAGGGCTCTCTTTGATTAGGTACATTGAATCTTAAAAAAGGTAGGGACTATGGCTAAAGGAAAAATTGGTATTGGTGTTGATATCGGAAGCTCACTGATAAAAATTGTTGAATTTGAAGGATTACCAAAGTCACCTATTCTTACTAATTACGAAGTGAAAAAATTAGCATCTGAAGCTATAGTAGATGGTGAGATAATGGATAGAGGTCTTGTTATCAACACAATGAAAGAGATGATTAACGATATGAAACTAAAAAACAAAAAGGTAGTTATATCGATTTATGGCAAGTCTGTAATAGTAAAGCGTATTCAAATGGAAAAAATGAAAAGAAGCGAAATTGCAGAATCGATAAAATGGGAAGCAGAACAACAGATTCCATTTGATGTAAATAGTATTGAACTGGATTATGCAGTTGTTAATCCTGATAGACCTGACGGTAAAATGGATGTATTATTAGTCGCTGCTAAAAAGGATGCTATTCTTCAGAAGATTGATTTATTACATGAGGTAGGATTGGATGTAAAAAAAATGGATATATCGAGTTTTGCAACAAATAATATATACGAATTTAATGCTGATCAACCCAAAGGACAGTTTATTTCACTTGTAAGCGTAGGATTCGAAGACACAAGTATTAGCTTTATTGATGATGGCGTCTTTATGTTTACAAGAGGAAATCCTACTGCTTCGAAGAAGTTCGTATATGAGTTACAGAAGAGATTTGGTATTACTGAGGATGATGCAATTGACATTATTCTTGGTAAAAGTAAAGATAAATATAACAATGATGAGATCAATGCCGCGCTATATGATTTTGTAGATAGTATTTCAATTAGTATTGAAAGAAATTTAACTTATCTAACCAGAGATAAGGAGCATATTGATAAAATAGTTCTTTCTGGTGGTGGAGCATTAATTCCTGGGTTTAGTGAGTTATTAGCTAAGCACTTTGGTACAAAGGTAGAGATAATCGATCCATTTGCAAAGGTTTCAATAGGAGAGGGAATAAAAGCAAATGATATTAAAAGCATAGCTCCTATCATTGCTGAAGCATGTGGACTGGCTTTAAGGGCTGAATAAATAGGAGATAATTATGATTGATATTAATTTATTGCCACAAGAGATAAGAAAAACCAGGAAGAAAGATATTGGTATGCCCAAAGTTAGTTTTAACTTAAAACTCCCGATAAAAGGAGGAATATTCCTTGTAGTAGGAGTATTTATTATTGCAATTGGCATACTTATTGCTTTCACTTTTAAACAGCAAGCCACTATAAATAAATTAAAAACTGAAATTGCTACAATGGAAACCGAATTAAGGATCTTGGATGAAGTAGTTAATTTGGTAAATGATTTCAAAGCGAAACAGAGAGATCTACAACATAAAATTAGTGTAGTAGAACAATTGAATACCGGAAGATTGAGAGAGGCAAAAATTGCTGACAATTTAGCAGATTGCCTACCTGATTATATGTGGTTAACATCAGTACGGCAGAAGGGCAATACTCTGGAGATTAATGGTATTACATTTTCTATTATAATAGTCTCTGATTTTATAGATAATTTAGAGAAGAATCGATATTTCAATACGGTTAACCTTAAAGTAATTGAGAAGAAAAGATTGCTTGAACGTGATATAAAGGAATTCAAATTATCATGTTCAATAGCGATATAAAGGCAGGTTTATATGGACAGAAAAAATATAATAGTTATTTCGGTGTCAGCTTTACTTCTCATCATTATAATAGTTTTATGGAATTATCTAATATTAAGTAAAAACAATACGGAAATCAGAACTCTTAAGAATACACATACTAAAGTTTCCTCAGAACTGAGTAATGCGAGAATGGTTGCGGCAAGCCTTGATGAAACAAAGAGAAAATACAAAGAGATGGAACTTCAGTGGGCAAAAGCAAGTGACATGCTTCCGACAAGTATACAAACCCAAAATATTATACGATTGGTTGGAAAAGCTGCTTCGCAGAACAATATAAAGATTTTGAAATTTTCTCCGATCGGTGCTATTACAGCGACGGGAGACTATTCTACAGCAAAATATAAAGTCAGTTTATCATCTGATTATAATGATTTTGGGGCGATGCTAACTAATCTTGGTATGCTAAAAAGGATAATTAAACCATTGTTGTTCAATGTTAAAGATAATCCAAAAGCTCAGAGTGAAACGCGAAGAAGAGAAGGAAATGTTATTGCTGATATTACAATTGAAACATATGCGATTAATCCGGCATTAAAACCCTCTAAAAAAACAGATAAAACAGGGGGCAAGAAATGAAAAAGATATTGTATATTATACTTATAGTTGTTCTGGTTCTTTCCACTGGATGCAGCAAAGGGAATATCTCCAATTACCTTGTAAATAAGGTTGTGACTTTTTTTGTAGGAAATAGCAGTAATAAGAATGTCGAACAGGGAAATATTGCAACTAATGGGATTTCCAACAGTATATTGCAAAAGAATAATAATGCAGATTCCAATGAGGTTGGAGATACTGAAGAGGATACAATTAGTATTGATAGTCTATTAAAAGGAGTGCAATTACCTTTCAAGGTTGAAACATATGTGTTCAAATCAGCAAATAAAAGAGATATTTTTGAACCATTACTTTCGAAGAGCAGGACTTCAGAGTCACTTAACCTTGACAATTCTATTCTTACTGGAATTGTAACAGGTCCTAATGGAAGAGTAGCTTTAATTAAGGAATTTGGTGGTCAAGGATTTGTATTAAGGGAAAATGATAAAATTGCTAACGGTTTTGTAAAAGAAATTGGAAACGATTATATAATTTTTGAAACACATCAGTTCGGTTTTGTGTCTAAAACAACATTTAAGCTTGAATCAGAAGATCAAAAATTAAAATTTTAAAAATGAGGTATATATGAGAAAGACAACGATAATTCTATTAATGCTAATCCTTCCATTTATGTTAATAGGAACTGAAATTAACAGTATTTCGGTTCTACCTTATAGTTCGAATAAAACATTAGTACAGATGAAAGTTAAAGGTGATGTAACATTTACCGATTATTCGCTTTCCGAACCTTCAAGAATAGTTTTGGATTTTGTAAATATTGATAATGATATTCCTCTTGAGAAATTTATTATCGGACGGGGTGGAATTAAGGGTGTTGATATTTCAAATCCTAATGATATGGTAATCAGATTCAATGTTATATGTGATGATGAGTTTTCTTATTCTATCACTCGTGACGAATCAGTTGTTAATTTGATAATAAATTCAGGGACGGAAGAGTTTATCACATATGCAAAAGAATTTTCACATAATAAAAACAGTGAAATAGATGCAGAAGGTGGATTAATATCATTAGATCTGGAAAATGCTGATATAGTAACTGTTTTAAGAGGATTAGCTAACTATAGTGGTAGAAATATAATAGCCAGTAGTAATATTAAAGGAACCGTTACGGTTGATTTGCATAATGTTCCCTGGGAAAAAGCTCTGGATGTTATTTTAAGATCTGCTGGATTTACATATTTAATCGAAGGTGATATTATTAGAGTAGGTACAGGAGATGAATTTAAAAAAGAATTACAAATCAGAGAAGAATCTAATCCGTTAATCAATAAGATTTTTAAATTAAAATTTGCTCATTCAGATGAAATAAAAACACCCTTAATGAAATTATTGTCATCAAGAGGAGGGATCGAAGTTGATAAAAGGACAAATGCAATAATTGTTACGGATATTAAAGAGAACATTGATATCGTTGATAAGATGTTAAGTGTATTGGATTCTCCTAATCCACAAGTTGAAATTGTTGTAAAAGTTGTTGAAATCGATGCTAATTATGACAGGGCACTTGGCATTAATTGGGGTGTTTCCGGATTGTCATCGCCCTCAGGTGATGTAAAGGGAGATGTAACATCGGGAGAAGAAATAGCAGCACATACGACTTTTAATATTGGAACTGTCGGTTCATATGTTAATGTTAATGCGAAGCTCCAGATGTTAGAGAAGGAAAATAAATCAAAAACAATTGCAAATCCTCGGATTACAGCTGTTAACAATCAAAAAGCAAGCATACTTGGTGGTAAAAAATTCACTGTGGTTATGTTAGATCAAAGAGGTAATCCCATAACAAAATTATATACTGTCGGTACGAAAATAGAGGTTACTCCTCAAATTAATTCTTTTAATGAAATTACAATGGATATTCATGCTGAACTCAGTACTGTGGAAGGTGCCTCCACAAATCATCCTATAATCAATACTACGGAAGCAGATACAAGGCAGGTTGTAAAGGATGGTGAAACAGTTGTTATGGGTGGTTTTATCAAAACTACTCAATCAGATACCAAAACGGGTATTCCACTTCTTAGGGGGATACCTATTATTGGAAATATATTTGGTACTACATCAAAGCATACAGAAAAGAGGGAAGTGTTAATATTCCTAACACCTCATATAATTAAGTAGATTAGGTAGAAGAAAAACAGCGTATATCAGGGAGGAGAGATATTTTCCTCCCTGATATTTACTTTCGCTTTCAAAATCATTATTTCATTTATTAAAACTCTTTCTAATGTAAGCATTTTAGCTTCATCAAGATATTGTAGTGATTCGTCGAATTCTGCCATCTCAAAATAGCATGTTCCAAGAAGATAGTAAATATATGCCCATTTTTCATTGTCATTATTTGTATAATTCAGTGCATTTTTAAGTATTTTTATTGCATTCGGATAATTGTCTTCCTGCATTATATATTTTGCCAGTTGAATATATAGATCATATTGCATTATATTTGTGTTTTGTGCAGTATTAGCTAGTAGTGTTTCAGCTTGTCTTAATAATCCATCCCCAGCATATATGTTTGAAAGAGACAATACGGATTGGATATAAAATGAATCTTTCTCCACTCCATAATTTTTTAAAATATTGTTAAGAATCTTACCAGCTTCATTATATTGATTTATTCCTTTATAGCATTCTGCAATATTGTAGTATATGATATTGGTTTTACTTTTTTCATTAACTGATTTTAATAGTACTGTTAACAATTGAATTGCATCATCGTATTTACTTGATTTAATAAAAAGGTTGGATATAAGGATCTTATCATCGAATTCGGGATGTGGTAATTTCTGCAAAGATAGTATTGCTTTACCGTAATCATTCAAGGAAATATAGATATCTGAAATCGTTCTTAAATAATTTGATTTTATTTCATTATTATTAATATTATCAATAAGATAAATATATAAATCAAGTAATTTGTCGAATTCACCTTTTGTTTTATAATAAACACTAAGTTCTCTTGTTAATGCCATTGTCTTTTTGGTGTTGGGATATTTTTTAATAAAAGCAAATGCCATATCAACAATATTTTTATAGTATCCAATCTTCAATCTGCATTTTTCAGAATAAAAAAGAACATCTTCATACAAATCCTGCGGATAAGAATCATTCTCGATTAATTCTTTAAATAATTTCAAAGCTGTTTTATATCTTTTCCTATTATAATTTGTAATTGCAATATTGTATTTAGCATAATTATAGTTTGTACTTTCAGGGAAGCTATCAATAACAATATTAAAGAAAGTCAATGCGATTTCATTATTTTTAATGCTTAAATTGGATTTAGCTATCATATAATAAACTCTGTCAATGTCGATAAAGGATGGATTTGAAATTATAATTTTGTTAAAATTTTCAATGGCATTTTCGAATTTATTAATTTTATAAAGGGATAATGCATGGAAGTATTGGGAAAATGAATATAATGTATGATAAGGTGGATATGTTGCTTCAAAATTTTTAAATACATCGATTGCTTTCTGATATTTGAATAAATTGAATAGTGATAATGCCTTGAAAAATGTACTATAAGCAACATATTTTGATTGAGGATAATTATCTATTAAATAGTCAAATATCTCTATAGCTTTGTCGTATTTGTGTGTTTTTTCTAAAGAATACCCATATAAGAAAAGAATGGATTCGTTATATTCGGGGATGTCTATTTTACTGTTATAGACCTCGGTGAAAATATCATATCTATTTTGTAATATATAATCCCATAGCAATAGCAGGTAGCTGTATTTGTAGAATATACCTGTGCTTTTATTTAAAGCATTACATAAAGAGATTTCGGCTTCCTTGTGCTTTTGAGTGTTCATATCAATATAACCTTTAATTAGATATAGCTTACCTGTCGTATCATAAGGTATGGATTTATTAAGATTTTCATAGAAATCCATATCATTAGAAATATAATGCTTTAGATAATAATATGCGTAGAATATATTTGACTGTATCCATGAGGGGTTATTGATTGTTAAAATTTCACTGAGAATTTCAATTGCATTTTCTATGTTTTCAGATTTGAAATCCTTTAATGCTTTGTAAAACATTAGTTCAGATAACAGATCCATACTTATATTATTTTTATTGATAAGTGAAAAATGTTTTTCAGATTCGAATAAATTGTTAATTTGGTAGTAGGATTTTCCTATCCAGAGATTCAATACCGATTCGGACTCAATATTGTTAGAGTGTTTTATTGAGTTTTTAAAATCTATAATTGCAATGTTAAAATTATCATTTGTATAACAAATATATCCTTTCCAAAAATATGACCCCATAAGTATGTTGTGACCAGAGGAGATGTATATCAATCTATCAAGAATTTTATTTGCCATTGAAGTATCATTCTGAAATATATAATCGACAGCATTTTGAAGTTGTTGTTCTTCATATCTAAATTCGGAATTGAGTAAAGAAGGTAAAAGTATCATAATTAATAAAATCAGGAATAATATTCTTTTCATAAAGATATAGTAGAATATCTACATTTTTTTGTCAAACAAATTAAATTCGATCAGAATGTGGGCCACAAAGAGAATTATAAATATAAGACTTCAGAAGAAAGGGAGAGGAGGGAATAGCCATGAATTCACGAATAATGTGGAATAGACATCAGACGCCAGACATCAGACATCAGCCGAGAGGGGAAAGAGAAAATTAAACACGAAT
>JAGLYS010000311.1 GCA_023132105.1 Caldifarciminota bacterium | reverse complement strand
ATCAAACCTGCTCCCTGGGTTGATAAAAATCCACTGATTTACAGTAGTAAAAAAGCTTTCCCTACAAAGTGTATAGAAGTAGGCACTTTTGGGAATCTGAGCGGATACAGAATTGTCAGTATCAATTTCTATCCTTATCAATATATTC
Organism: Caldifarciminota bacterium; assembly: GCA_023132105.1. Taxonomy (GTDB): domain Bacteria; phylum Hydrothermota; class 32-111; order QNBC01; family QNBC01; genus JAGLYS01. The sequence continues at coordinate 7,935 of JAGLYS010000311.1, read as the reverse complement.
CGGAAGAAGGTAAACTAAAAGAAATAAGCGAATTGACATTCAGGATTAATTATAAAATCGGAAAAAGCATTAAAAAGGAAAAAAGAATTTCGGAAACAGCAAGACATTCACTTGTTAAAGGTATAAATACCATATGTGAAAATTATGAAATGATTTATGACCCGTTCACTGCTATTGATTCCGATTCGACAATCGATTATGTTATTATAACCTCAAGTTCATTCTCCTCTCATTTCCAACCTCTCTGTGATTGGAAAAAACAGAAAGGTATTAATGCCAAAATTGTAACAACAGATTCTATATATGCAAACTGCCCGGGAATCGACAATCAGGAAAAGATAAGAAATTTTATAAAGGATGCTCATCTTAGCTGGGGAACTATGTGGATTCTTTTAGGCGGTGATACGGATATTATCCCATCGAGGGTTGCTTTTGCAATGGCATGTGAAGCGGGTTATCAACCTGATGATGATAGTCTTCATGCAGATATTTACTATTCGGACCTCGATGGTAATTGGAATTTTAACGGAACAGGACCTTACGGAGAAATTGCAGATTCGATTGATCTATACCCCGATGTATTCGTCGGAAGGGTTCCTGCTTCAACAACTACGGATGTAAACACATTCGTCAACAAAATTATGATATACGAGATGGATCCGCCTGTAGACTATGAATTGAATATTCTCTTCTTCGCAATGATCCTATGGTGGGATCCTTATACGGATTCAGGAATGGGAAAAAATATGATAGACAGTCTTTATGTCCCCGATAGGTTTAATATTACAAAGCTTTATCAATCCTTAGGGAATGAAAACCATAGCACTGTAATGGCTGCAATTAATGCCGGACAGAATCTTCTCAATCATGACGGTCATGCATGGTATACTGTAATGTGTGTAGGGCCGGATGATCTATCTAGAACCGATATGGATAATCTTACAAATGGAAATAAACAAGGCATTCTCTATTCCATCGGTTGCTGGTCAAGCGCATTCGATTATGATGCTATAAGCGAACACTATATTAACAATCCGAACGGAGGAGGTGTAGCATTTATAGGAAACTCCAGATATGGATGGGGTTCACCGGGAAATCCCTGTTTCGGATACTCGGATAGATTTGATGCAACCTTCTTTGATATGGTTTTATGCAATGAAATGAGAAATATCGGTTATGCACTTGCTATGGATAAAGTCTATTACATACCACGATCAAGACAGGAAAATGTATATAGATGGCATCAGTATCAGTTGAATCTTCTCGGTGATCCCGAAATGCCCGTATGGACAGACACTCCTGACTCTCTCTATATATATTGTCCTGACACACTCCAGAATGGAATGGATATAACCGTTGTAGTGAGAGATGGTACGGGAACACCCGTTAAAGATGCACTTGTATGTTTCTTAAAAGGGTCAGAGCTTTACAAAAGGGGGTATACAAACGAACTCGGTGAATTCAATACGGATATCACTATTACATCACCGGGAATGGTAAAACTAACTGTAACAGCGGGCAATTATTTACCTTATATCGATTCACTATATACAAAATTAGCAGGTTCTTATCTTGCATACGACAACCATACCATTCAAGATGATATTTCTGGTAATAATGATGGTTTGCTAAATCCGGGAGAGAGTACATATATTTTTGTAGATATGAAAAATTACGGAACAGTATCATTAACAAATCCTACTATTAAATTAATCTCCGAAGATACATTTGTAACACTGATCGATAGTCTGGAAGAATACACAGGAACCATAGAACCGGAAAGTACCGTACTTTGTACATTTTCTATTTCCGCTTCATCATATACAATAAACGGTGATGTTGCCAAACTTGATTTTTCTGTTATCTCCCCCCAGGGGAACTGGATCAGTTTTGCAAATGAGATTATTGCAAAACCTGTTCTTTCCGCGAATTATGACAGTCTTTATGATGAAAATAGTAACGGTATTCCTGAACCAGGTGAAAATATTACTTTTTATTATTCACTTATGAATAAGGGATACGGATATGGTTATAATGTTAACTGCATTTTTTCCTCAACCGATCCCTATATATCACTAACAGGAGGTATATCTCCATCCTGGGCAACTATCTTTCCTGAGAGTCTTGTAACAGGAACTCTTTCATTCGATATTTCATCATCCTGTCCTGATCCATACTTTACGACAATAAATTACAACATATCCACAGTCGAAGGGTTTGCATTTCCCGGGTCTCTTCTCGTATCCATCGGAAATTATGGGTTCTCCGATAATATGGAATCGGATACGACAAAATGGGCACATTCGGGTTCAAAGGATAACTGGCATCTTTCTTCCTATAGAAAGTATTCCGGTGATTATAGCTGGTATTGTGGTATTGATCTATTTCACATCTATGAATCGAACACACATGATTCCCTTATGAGTATTCCATTCAATGTAGGTCCTAATACACATCTTACATTCTGGCATTGGTATGAATTCACGAACTACGGGTGCGATGGACTTTATGTCGTTATTAAACGGCAATCTTCATCTGATACACTTGATTATATAGGAAGTGGCGGAGCTCTTTCCGATTCATTACTCAATACTGGTAATGATTGGTTACGGGAGGATTATGATCTTTCTTATCTTTCAATAGGTGAAGAAATCCAGTTGTATTTTTATTTCAAGTCCGACAATTTGGATGTGGCAGAAGGAATATATATTGATGACATTAACATATCAGCTGATAACATAACAGGAAAGAGGGAAATAAAATTCTACAATTCCCTTAGTAAGAATAATCTTACAGTCTATCTGAGTCCTATGAAAAACATCACATATATTATGCTTTCAACTAAAAGCGATGTTAATAATGTATCCCTTATTGTTTATGATGTATGTGGCAGACAGGTAAGAAAATTACATGATGGGAAACTTGCCAAGGGGAAAAAGATAATAGAATGGGATGGTAAGGACGGAAATAGAAGAAAATTACAACAGGGCATCTATTTTATAAGGATGGAAATACCTGAGGAAGGATTTGTAACGAATAAGAAGGTTATACTAATAAAATAAATATTTCCTTTATGTAAAATAGAGAATATAATAATTCTACGATATTGAGAAAATATTTGGGGGTATGAAACATTATTTGGGAATAATTAACCATAAAGTAAAAAGAGCCGGTAGAACAGCCCTTTTTATCTATCTAAATACAACCACTAAACACAATATAATATAGTTGTGTCCAGAAAGTGTCCAACTATCATTTTAAGCTGCTATAACTAAAATATACCATGCTTCTATAACCATTACTTATAACTTTATTCTTTTGTATATTTAATTTATAATCACTCAAGAGATAGTTTCCGATGCCTATCCAAATATTATTATCATTGTAAAGATATCTTATTTCCTTCAATCTCTTATCAAAAAAATTATTGTTTTTTGTATATAGCATTAGAACAACAAAATCAAGATCCTTTTCTTTTATCCATCTGCCCCAATCCTGTAAGAAATATCTTTTTGCATATTCAGGACTTGAAAGAACTGCTGCTGACAATTCTATATTTTTTCCTTTGGTTATTTTATATATCTCATCTATAAAATCCGTTAATATATCTCTTCTCCAATCACTAAATAATTTGTTTAGTTTTTTTTCAGCAATTGGAAAAGGTGTATTATACTTCATTGGGTCAATACCATATACTTCCATAAAATAGCCCCTTGTATATTTATCATAACCGTAATGTAATCCGGGATATCTGATATAATCAAGATGAATTCCATCAACATCGAACTTATCCATTATTTCCCTTATAATATCTATTATATATCTATTTGCATCTCTGTTTGCCGGTGAAATGAAATATCCCTCTAACCCCAGATTTTTAATTCCCTCACTATCATATCGATACAATTCTTTCCCGTCTTTAAATGCTGTTATCCAATCAATATGTGAATTTATTATGTGATTAGATATATAAGGAAATTTTGTTAATGACCATACATAATACACATTAATCCATGCATGAATTTTAATATTACTATTATGGGCAATTGAAACCAATTTGTGGAATTTTTCATCTGCCATTTTTGAAGGAGCATATTTTGAATTATAAAATGTATATCCTTTAGCATATACCTGTATAAATATATCACTAATTTTATACTTAATACATTTTCGAACAATTTGTTCAGGAGTATTTTCAACAAAACTCCATCTTGTAACCCAAACCCCTCTATTAGCTTCTATAGGGATCATAATAACGAACAAATATAAAAGAATGCCCGAAAGTAATCGAGCATTCCATAATTTATCAAAGGGAATCATAAAACCTAAAACTATTTATTATCTTTTTTTTCAGTCTTTTTCTCTTCTATTTCACCAGATATTTTCTCGGCCTTTGTCTCTTTTTCATTCTTCTTGGTTACTTTTTTCTCTTTTACTTCATCATCAGTCGTCTTTTCTTTTATAATCGGTTTGGATTCCTTTGTCTTTTTAAAATTTTCTTCTATAGGTTCTTCCTCTTTTTTTGAAACCTCTTCTGTTTCTTTCTTTACTTCGATTTTAGATTTTTCTGCCTTCTTCTCTGTTTTCTTGGATTTCGTTTTTTCAGGTTCAAGAAGAAGTTCGATAAGAGCTGTTTCTGCACCATCACCTTTCCTAAAACCAATTTTTGTAATTCTTGTATATCCACTTTCTTTATCAGCAAATTTTGGAGCGATTTCATCAAAAAGTATTTTTACAGCTTCTTTATTATGCATTTTCGAATACACATGTCTTCTTGCGGCAATAGTATTCTTCTTTGCTGATGTTATCATCCTTTCAGCAAAACTTCTTAATACTTTTGCTTTCTCAGTAGTAGTCTGAATGGATTTATGTTTAAAAAGTGATATTGCCTGATTGCTTATCATAGATTTTCTATGTGCGGTTTTCCTTCCTAATTTTTTTACTTTGTTCCTATGCCTCATGATACTACTCCTATAGATTAATCCTGGTAATCACTTAAATCCATACCAAGTTCAAGTCCCATTCGTTCAATTTTTTCTTTAATTTCATTTAGAGATTTTTTCCCGAAATTCTTGTATTTAAGCATTTCAGATTCTTTTTTTGACACTAAATCTCTAATTGTGTCTATATTCGCATTTTTCAGACAATTAGCTGCCCTTACGGAAAATTCTATTTCACCTATTTGTGAATCAAGCAGATTGGCAATATGTCTTTTTTCCTCGTTTGTATTATCTTCTTCTACCTCTTCAGACTCTATATCATAAGTAATAAATGGAACCATATGTTCCTTTAATATAAAGCCAGCATATGATAAAGACTTTTCAGGAGAAACGCTGCCATCCGTCCATATTTCAAGAATTAGCTTATCATAATCTGTTTTTTGCCCTACTCTTGTATTTTCAATTTTATAATTAACTTTCTTGATAGGAGAGAATACCGTACTTAAAAATATTCTATTTACCGTTGAATCTTCTCTTTTAATAATTTCTTCCGGTTGATAACCCTTACCAACTGCAACAATAATACTCATCCTTACATCCGCACCTTCACTCGTAGTAGCAATTATTTGTTCGGTATTTGCCACTTCAATATCCATATCACAGTTTATATCGCCAGCAGTAATTTTACCTTTACCTTTTTTCGCAAGAGTAAGGATCTTTGGAAAATTTTTCCTGTTATTGTATTTGAATCTTACTTTCTTCAAGTTCAAAATAATATCGATCGTAGATTCCTTAACATTATCTATCTGAGTAAATTCATTTGTTATACCATCAATATCAACTGCAACAATAGCAGATCCCGGAACAGAAGACAGTAATATTCTTCGAATTGCATGACCAAATGTAACACCAAATCCTTTTTCAAGAGGACCAAATGTAAATTTGCCATATGTCTTTGTTAATTCTACTTTTTCAATTTTCTCTGGTACTTTCAATGATTTTAAAATCATTAACTGCCTCCGTCTTTATTTTGAATAAAGCTCAATGATAAGGTTGTCATTTATTGGTGTCGTTATATCCTCTCTGCTTGGTAATTCAAGCACAACACCTTTAAATTCATCACTATTTAATTGTAACCATGATGGTAATGTTGCCTTAGATGCGTTTTCTATGGTTTCTATGATAACAGGTATTTTCCTGCCTTTTTCTCTTACTGTTATCGTATCACCTTTTGATACTTGATAGGATGGTATATTAATTTTCTTACCATTAACAAGTATATGTCCATGCGACACTAATTGTCTTCCGGATGCTCTTGTTGGAGCAAAACCAACTCTAAAAACAGTATTGTCTAATCTTCTTTCTAATATTTGCAGTAATATATCACCTGTAATACCTTTAGATTTTGCTGCACTTAAAAAATAATTATGAAATTGTTTTTCTTGTAAGCCATACATTCTTTTTACCTTTTGTTTTTCTCTTAATTGTTCCCCATATCCCGTAAGTCTTCTTGTTCTTCTGTTTTTCGCTTCACCAGGGATATATGGTCTTTTTTCAAATTTATTCTTCTGTTTTAAACTGAGATACATATTTTCTCTTCTCTCAAGTTTGGTTTTTGGTCCTCTATATCTCGACATATAATTACCTCCTATATCCTTCTCTTCTTAGGTGGTCTGCATCCATTATGAGGAATAGGTGTAACATCTCTTATAGCGGTAATATTCAGACCTGTTTCTGCTATACTTCTAATAGCGGATTCTCTTCCCGAGCCTGGACCCTTTACCCATATCTCAACATTTCTCATTCCTGCATTTTTCGCTTCTACAGCTGCTCTTTCTGCAATTTTTTTAGCAGCAAATGGAGTGCTCTTCTTCCCACCTTTAAATCCGAGAACACCGGCACTTGCCCATGATATAACTTCACCATTTCTGTTTGATAAAGTTACTATTGTATTGTTAAAAGATGAATGAATATGAGCAATCCCATTTTCTTCAATTCTTTTTTTATGCTTTTTTCCCTTTGTTCCTTTAAGAGCCACTATCTACCTCCTGCTACTTTTTGGGTGGGGCTTTCTTCTTTAACTTTATTGTACTTCTACCTCTACCTTTCCTAGTCATTGCATTGGTTCTTGTTCTCTGACCTCTTACTGGTAATCCTCTTCTATGCCTAATCCCACGATAACAGCCAATACTAATCAGTCTTTTAATGTCTTGACTTATTTCAGCTCGAAGAGATCCTTCTATTTTATAACTGTTTTCAATATCTTTCCTGATACTTTCAATTTCTTTATCAGTCAGATCTTTTACTCTCTTGGAAAAGTCGACATTACACTTATTCATAATATCCTTTGCTCTTGTTCTACCAATGCCAAAGATATAGGTAAGTGCTATTTCTACTCTCTTATTGTTTGGTAAATCAACTCCTGCTATACGTGCCAAGTTAACCTCCTATTCATCCTTGCCTTTGTTTATGACGCGGATTTTTACAAATCACTCTAATTACACCGCGTCTCTTTATAATTTTGCAATGTTCACACATTTTTTTCACTGATGCTCTAACCTTCATGTTAACCTCCGATTACTTATATCGATAAATTATTCTCCCCCTGAAGATATCGTAGGGAGATAATTCAATTGTTACTCTGTCACCAGGAAGAATTTTAATCTTATTCATCCTTATTTTACCAGATACATGTGCCAGGACAATTTGTCCTGTATCTAATTTTACTCTATATTTCACATTAGGTAAAACTTCAGTTATTACCCCTTCGATTACTACGCCTTTTTTCTTACCTTCTTGCATTACTATATCTCACTAAATTCTCAATAATATTATCAGCAACATCACTAACGGATTCTGCTCCATTTATCTTTATCAATTTTTCCTTATAATAAATAAGCAGTGGAGCTGTTCTTTTTCTATACACTTCAAGTCTGTGCAAAATAGTTTCCCTATTATCATCTTTTCGGATAGTTAGTTCCAAACTACATATATC
>JAGLYS010000310.1 GCA_023132105.1 Caldifarciminota bacterium | reverse complement strand
TTCAATTGTTAATTGTATAGTAAAATCTAATGAACATACATCAAACAATGCCACACTTATAGAATCACTATCCGAAGCAAAGTTCCGACCATAGTCTTCTACTTCCAATGTTGGCAATATATTATACCATCCGTTATAAGTGCCTTTTTGTATTTGACATTGCCTAACATCCTTATTTAAATTTGTAGTATCATTATCAAGTATTAGTTTCTGGGATTTGATTGCACTTATTGTATCATATGCCTGCCAATGAAGAGTGTGATAATTCCCGGCTATATCGGGATTAAGAGGGATTTGTATGTTTATATACGGTGAAGTTGTATCTCCAATATAATATGTTTCATAATCCGAATACCATGCAGTATCATGTTGCATATAAGTGGAGACTCTAATCTTATACCACCCGGGGATAATAATTGTATCAGTTATTAAACTTTCTGCAAACTGAGATATATATCTAAAAGAAATTGTATCATTATTAATTGTATCAATTACCCCGACATAATTTGCCGAACTGTTAAAAGAATTGTTTTGCCAATAGACCTTTAATAAATTATTTTCATATTCAATATTTGTAATAACAGGGGCATTACAAATCGCTAATGGTGGATTTGTGATTGAATCTTTGAGAGTATAAAATGCATAATGTTTTCCATTTATATAATCAAATAAAGTTAAAGAAGACATATAATGTGATTTCACTAATTTAATTGTTCCATCAGTATATTTTATAATCCTTGCATAAACATTTCCCGGGAATGTATCATTTGGTGATTTGCGAATTGTTGGAGTTAAGTCAAAAAAGAATATTTTTAAACGATTTGCAATCGAAGGATTATTAAATATCCTATTTATAAAACCTGTATAATAATTATCCTGTGTCTCCAATGTTTTTGTTAAAAGAGAACATGAATCATAGTACTGATATGATGTATCGATTATATTTTGCAATGTATTTATCATAAACCGATGATGTAAAAAATGTATTGTATCGTTTGGGAATAATATTGTATCATGTAATGAAGTATCACAACTAATTATATATTCTCCATTAAAAACATACCATTTATTAACTTTTGTTGGAGTATTTACCCAAATGCTTTCTCCGGGAGTAAGTACTGTATCGATTAAAGGAACATGCCTAAATGGTTTTGAATGATCAAACCAATAGGTTTTCTCACATACAAAATTACTATCTATAATATCTGGATTAAATACAATATTTGTACTTTCAATAGTTATGCTATTATGCCACTTATATCCTGTTTCTGTTATCCATACAGGTATATTTTCTCCCGGATACCAAATATCCAAGGAATCAATAACTTCTTGTAAATATTTATAATTGATACTGTCATTTAAATGATATAAGTGATGAGCTAAAATAATATCAGAAATATCAACAGAATGTTCAGTAGTATAATCAAGGAAATTTTTTATTCTCTTTTGCCAATGAAGACATTTAATATCTGGATTATACCATTCATTAGCTATTGAATCACCATTAACATCATAATATTCCCACCAAAGCGGTCCTTGGTAAGTCGAATCTTTAGGGTTTATAGATGTTAAACAAGGACCTAAAACTTTAGCTTCAGGATCAGCTTCTTTTATTGCTTCATATGTTTTTACAAACATATACTCATATTGATCTTGAGTTCCTAAGAAATAATAACCATAAGGTTCATTCATTATTTGCCAGTATTTGATTGGAATAAAATTTGGTATTTCAACATCATCAATACCATCTCCATCATATCTCTCAACGATAGCTTTAATATATTTTGTATAGTCACTCCAATAACTATCATCAGGGGGATATCTTGTCCAATATACCGAGTCTGAATTAGGTATACCTAAATGGTGTGCCCATTTTGCAGTATTACCTATTACTGGCAACATATGCATTCTATTATCCGATGTCCATTTAACAATTGAATCTTCATCTGTGAAAACAAATGATCCCGGAATAGGTTCAACATCATTCCATCTAAATCTATATTGAGCTCGCCACCAAACGATACCCATTGTTTGAGCAGAATCTAACATGCCTTTATATATGTTACGATAAACTGAATCCCCACTAAAACTATAAGTTGAGTCTTTATCAAACCAATATTCAGGGACAGTAAGATTCATACCAAAAGGATTTTCTCCACTAAAACCATAGATTTTAATGGATGAAAATATAATAACAATTATGACCAGTAATAGTACAGTTTTTTTCATAAAAACTTCCTCCTTTTAAATTTCCCTATAA
>JAGLYS010000031.1 GCA_023132105.1 Caldifarciminota bacterium | reverse complement strand
ATAATAATATCATATCTCATCCACTTAGCTCCTTATAATAACAATTTTTATGATTTCTTTATAACATAAACAATTAATTATGTAAATAGCAGATAAAATGTTTTGGTAACTATCTATCGAGAAAGATAATTTATTGCTTTCTTTCTATTTCTTTTAATAGTTCTTCTGCTTGAGCAATCCATTTGGTTTTCTTTTTTTTACCCACACTTATGGCTTTTTTTAGATATTTTAACGATTTATCCGTTTGATTTAGCATTTTGAGCGATTTTGCCATCTCAAATCCTATTTCATTTGTATCCGTATGGTCTTCCCCTAATTTATTTAAAAAAATTCGATACGCTTTCTCGAACCAATCGAATGCTACTTTTGGGTTATTTTTCTTAAAATAAACATTCCCGAAAAAATTATAAGTCCTGGCAACTGAAGGATGTTCCGGTCCGAGAGCTTTTAATTCTATATCCAATGATTTCTGAAAATATTCAATTGCTTGTTTATATTCGCCTTTTTTATAATATATAGTCCCAATACCCTTGTAATTTCTGGCTAAGTAAGGATGTTTTGGTCCATGTACTTTCAACTCAATATCCAATGATTTTTGGTAATATTCAAGTGCGCGATTATAATCACCTTTATCAAAATATACGATACCAATATTATTATAACTCGTAGCTACCGACGGATGTTCCGGTCCATGTGTTTTTAACTCTATATCCAGTGATTTTTGATGATATTCGAGTGCATGTTTATAATCACCTTTGTCATAATACACAATTCCTATATTGTTATAACTTTTAGCTACGGAAGGATGTTGCGAACCAAGTGATTTTAACCAGACATCCAAAGACTTTTGATAGTATTCGATTGCACGCTTATAATCACCTTTTTCATAATACACAATTCCTATATTATTGTAACTTGTTGCTATGGAAGGGTGTTTCGGTCCAAATGATTTTAGCCAAACATCTAACGATTTCTGAAAATATTCAAGTGCGCGATCATAATCACCCTTTTCATAATATACGATTCCGATATTATTATAACTTTTTGCCATAGAAGGATGCTCGGATCCAAGTATCTTCAACCAGACATCCAACGATTTTTGATGATATTCAAGTGCACGCTTATAATCGCTTTTTTCATAATGTATGATCCCAATGCTGCTATAACATTTACCAATAAGTTCTTTATCAACATCACTGATTTTCTTTAAAATATTGTTCGTTTCTATAGCAAGAGAGAGTGACTTATCATATTCCCCTTTCGAATGCAAAATATTACTTCTCTTCAAAAGAACTCTTGCTAATATTTCTCCTTTAACCAAGTCCTTCGCTTTAAGTTCTATCTCTTTAAGTATTTTAATACCCTCATCATATTTTGCCAATTTATTTTTTATACTTGCAAGTGTAATATATTTTTTAATATATTCTTCCGACTTGAAAACACCTTTTCCTATAATCTCAATCCATTCCTCATATAGTTCCTCCGCTTTTATATATTGACCTGCTTTGTTCTCCTTTTCTGCTAATCTTATGACATATTTCAATAATTTTTCTTTATCTTTACAGTGCCTAAAATGGTAAATCAGAACCTCGAGGTAATCATCGATATTATCACAATACACTTTCTCGAATGTCTCTCCAACAAGTTTATGATATTTGTTTCTTTCCGCTTTTAACATAGAACCATAGACTACATCCCTTATAATTATATTCTTAAATGTGTATTTGTCTTCGCCTTTTAAAACCATCTCGATATTTGCCGTTATTCTACAAATTAAATCGTTTTTCTCTATCAATTCGAGGCAAGCTCTTAATTGTGCACTTAACTCAATAATATTTTCCAAAATCTTTGTGGAGAATTCCTTGCCTATTACAGATGCTATCTGAATTACTCCTTTCAATTCGGAATTCAATCTATCCACTTTTGCCATTATCAGTTCATTCAATCTTAGTGGTATTGTATCATATTCATTCACATTCAACTTAACGATTCCTTTTTCTGTCTCTACCAATTTTCCATCCGATAGAAGTGATATGAGTTCTTCGATATATAAAGGATTCCCCTCGGAACGCTCAAGTAATAGTTTTTTAAGTTTAATATCGATTTTATTGCAATTCAAGATTTGTTTTGCAAGTTCCAATCCTTTTTGCGGTGGTAAAACACTCAGATTGATTTGATAATGGTTGGACAGTTTTGAAATTTCTTCGATCTCTTTTAGATTCGAATATTCAAATGAAGTAAATTCAGAACGAAATAAAAGAATCAAAAGTATTTTCGAATCTTTTATCGATTTTGCAAACTGAGAACAGAATTTTAGTGTTTTATCATCAATCCAATGAAGGTCCTCGAACACAATAATTACCGGTCCGGGTTTTGCAACTGCCTGAAACATTAGATCGATTAATCTATTTAAGACATATACTCGCCCTTCAATCTTCATCTTTTCTACAATTAAAATTTCCTTTTCACTCATTTCAGATGAGAAAAGGTATTTCAAAAGTGGTATAATCTGATTAAATGATCTATCCTTATATGATTTAATAAATTTTTCTATTGCTTTACTTATATCTTTTTTTGAACTGGTTTCCTTAAAACCTATCAATTGTCTCAGAATCTGCTTTAGTGACC
>JAGLYS010000309.1 GCA_023132105.1 Caldifarciminota bacterium | reverse complement strand
CTGCTATTTGCCTGTCATCTTGATGTTGTTGGGCCGGGCGAAGCGAAGTGGGAAAAACCTGCCTTTGAGGCGGTTGAAAGCGACGGCAAAATCCATGGCAGAGGCTCGGTGGATATGAAAGGCGGCATCGCAGCGGCCATCACCGCTATCAGGCAAGTTATTGATTCCGGCATAAAGTTACAGGGCGATATCGTATTTGCAGCCTCTGCGGGTGAAGAGACCGATAGCTGCGGTGCGAAAAGATTTATCAGTGACCCTGACCGGCTGCCTGAATTTATCGGCGTGGTTATTCCTGAGCCTACGGATTTTTCGATTGTTACGGCGCATCGCGGAATGCTGTGGCTCGAAGTTATAACCAAAGGCAAAGCCGCTCACGGCTCGACACCACAATTGGGCGTAAATGCGATAACTTCAATGCGGTCGGTTCTGGATGAGCTGGAAAATTACGAAATTCCCGCCGAAGCCCATAAGCTGTTGGGCAAATGCTCTATGAGTGTTAATACTATTACCGGCGGTAAAGCACTTAACGTTGTGCCGGATAAATGCAGCATCGGGATAGACATCCGCACTTTGCCGGAGCAAAATCATCAGGATATAATTACCGATTTGGAAAAAATCTTTGCAAAGCTGAAATCCAGGAATCGCCAATTTGATGCAGAGGTCTGCGTGGTGCGCCAGGTGCAGCCATTAGAGACCGATTGTGGCTGTGATTTCGTTAAGGATTTTTGCTCGGCTGTTGGAACCAATGAAACCGTGGCTGTTGGTTTTACAACGGACGGCCCTTATTTTGCTTCGTTGGGTGCACCGGTGGTGATTTTTGGGCCGGGCAAATCGCAGCTCTGCCATAAGCCGGACGAATATATCGAAATCATCGACGTAGAAAAGGCGGTTGAGTACTACAAGAACATTATTTTGAAGTTCTTAGCCTGATTATTGTCGTATTGGTCTTTACAAAAAAAAACTAAAAATTTACAGAAGAAGCAGTCTTTACCGGTAAGACCACCCCCAAACAAGTTTGAGGGTGCCACCCTGTAATTACAAGACCACTCCCAAACAAGCCTTCGACGAACTGGAGGCCAGGGTTTGAGGGTGCCACTCCCTTGGGGACACCTTACGGCGCCATCAAATTAGATGCTACAGAATATTAGTGCCAAACCTAAAAAATTCCTACAATCGTTGGGACAATAATCATTAGTATTTCTTGACTTTTTGGCTGGTCGCAGGTAATCTATCTGCGAACAAGATTTAGCATTAAAGATAGCAGAGAACTTATGAAGGAAGTTAAGCAGCCACAGGAACAATTCGAGGATATGCAAATCCTCGATGAGCTGAAGAATTCATACCTCAACTACGCGATGAGTGTGATAGTTTCGCGTGCATTGCCGGACGTTCGTGATGGTCTGAAACCTTCACAAAGGCGAATATTAGTTGCGATGAACGATTTGAACCTCGGGCCGCGAAGCAAGCACCGAAAGTGCGCTAAAATCGTCGGCGATACCGGCGGCAACTACCACCCTCACGGTGACCAGGCCACCTATGGAACGTTAGTGCGGATGGGTCAGGAGTGGAATATGCGTTATCCGCTGATTGACCCGCAGGGTAACTTCGGCAGTATCGATTCTGACCCGCCGGCGGCTATGCGATATACCGAGGCAAGAATGGCAGCGCCGGCTATGGAAATGCTCGAAGATATTAAGCATGATACCGTCGATTTTGTGCCGAACTATGATGAGACCCGCGAAGAGCCAACTGTCTTGCCCTCGAAGTTTCCGAATCTGTTGGTCAACGGCTCTACCGGAATTGCGGTCGGAATGGCAACTAATATCCCACCTCATAATCTTACAGAGGTTATTGATGGGGTGGAGTACCTTATAGACCATAAAGATGCCAATATAGATGAATTAATGCAATTTATAAAGGGACCTGATTTCCCCACACAGGGTGTTATTTCAGGGGCAATAGGTATTCGAGATGCTTATATGACAGGAAGGGGGAGCATTCAAATACAGGGAAGAGCAAATTATGAAACCACAAAAAACGGCAGGGAAAAAATTGTTATAACCGAACTTCCTTATCAGGTAAATAAAGCTAATCTTATCTGCTCTATTGCAAAGTATGCCAAAGAAAAGAGAATTGAGGGAATACACGATCTTAAAGATGAATCCGATAGAAACGGGATAAGAGTTTGTTTGGAAATTAAGAAAGGATATGATAAAAAGATTGTTTTGAATAACATCTATAAGTATACACAACTTAGAACGAATTTTGGAATTATTATGCTTGCAATTGTAAATGGTGTTCCCAAAATCTTGAATTTGAAAGAGATATTAAATGTTTTTATTGAGCATAGAAAAGAGATTATTACCAGGCGATCACAATTTAGATTGAATAAAGCAGAGAAAAGGGCTCATATCGTCGAAGGATTAAAGAAAGCTCTCGATCATATCGATGAAATTATAGAGATTATTAAATCGGGTAATGATGTAAATGATGCCGCAAGCAAATTAGTAAATAGATTTAGCTTTTCTGTTGAACAAGCAAATGCAATACTCGAAATTAAATTGTCGAGACTTACAAAACTCGAACGATCGAAACTCGATGAGGAATATGAAAAACTCATTAAAGATATAGCATTCTATAAATCCATTATTGAATCCGAACCATTACTTTTGCAGGAAATCAAGAAAGAACTTATCGAAATCAAAGAGAAATTTGGTGATGACAGATTAACCGAGATAAAGAATGAAAGACCTGAAGATCTTGATATAGAGGATCTTATAGCTGATGAAAAGGTTGTTGTTTTTATATCGAATAAAGGTTATATCAAGAGAATGTCTTTGTCAACATATAAAAATCAAAAAAGAGGAGGAAAGGGGATAATAGGTATCCAGACAGCAGAAGAAGATTTTGCAAAGGGAATATTCGTTACTTCAACACATAACTATATTCTTATATTTACGGATAAAGGTAAAGCATATTGGCTTAAGATTTATAAAATTCCTGTTGGGGGGCGATTAGCTAAAGGAAGAGCAATTGTTAATCTTATAAATTGCAATTCGGGGGAGAAAGTTAAGGCAATTGTTCCTGTAAAATCATTTGATGATGATAAATATTTAATTTTAGTTACAAATAAAGGTATTGTCAAAAGGTTGCGATTATCGGATTTCTCTCATCCAAGGGTTACAGGGATAATATTTGCAAAACTTGGCGAGAATGAAGTTATTAATGAAATAAAAATAACATCTGGTAGTGATAGTGTTATAATTGTAACCAAAAATGGGATGGCAATACATTTCAATGAGGATGAAGTAAGGGTAATGGGGAGATCTGCTCATGGAGTTCGTGGAATCTCATTAAAGAAGAATGATGAAATAGTAGGGATGGTTGTTACTCACAGGAATGATAATTTGCTTGTCATAACAGATAAAGGATTTGGAAAACAAACGGGAGTAGACCAATATAGAAAAACTCATAGAGGAGGAAAAGGTGTTATTGCAATAAAAACAGATGAGAGTAGGGGGAATGTTATTGCTATAAAGGAAACACATGATAGTGACGAACTTATTTTTATAACTAAAACCGGGAATGTAGTGAGAATGAAATCAAGTGAGATAAAAGTTATAGGAAGAAATACAAAAGGTGTACGAATAATCAGATTAAAAGAGGATGATACGATTGTTGATGTCGAGAAAATCACACCTGATGTGTAAATGTGGACAACTCTTTCAAAATGTGGATAACTTATATGTTGCAAAATACCAGCACTTACAAAAAGATTATTAAATTGTATGATTTGGTTATCCACATAAATTATTATATTATCATACCTTGGAGGTTTTATGAAACACAAGTATATTATAGTGGTCATTCTTCTTTTGCCACTATTCTTGCAACCTGAAGATTTTAAAGATGTAAATAGAGGATTATCAGTATTGGAAATCAATACTTCACCCATATCATCTACATATGATGGAGGGTATGGCACAATTTTTAGTTTTGTATCATCTCTTAATGATAATCCGGCAATACTTTCAAATATTGAAAATCTTGGAATGAAATTCAATCATTATGAAGTTGGTTTTGATATGAGAATGGATGATATTATAATATCAAAAAATATGGCAAAGAATTTTGGTTTGATGCTTGGAATTTCATACTTTGATGGAGGTGAGATAGAATTAAGAGGAGAAATACCGGAAGATCAACCTATTGCAACAGCAAATTTTTCTGACTTCATAATATCACTATCCGGAGGATATAAAATATATAAGGAACTCCAAGTAGGTGTTACGGCAAAGATTATCAGTCAATATGCTTATATATATTCAGGAATCACTTCTTCATTTAGCGGAGGTGTTCTTTTTTACCCATATATATTAAAAGGTGTTATAATATCTTTTGAATTGGACAATTTTGGTCCGACAATGAATTTCGGAGAATCCGATAAAATATCACAGCCTTCCAGGATTAAATTTGCTATCGGAAGGCGGTTTGACATTAAACGGTTTAGAAGTAATATAGGGGTATCTATTGGAGGATATTCCAAATATTACATTTCAACCGATTCGGATAGTTTATCCTTTATGGAAAGTTTTAAGAATACTTTCATTGATATACCGAAGAAAGTAAATTGCAAAATAGCTGTTGATTATTTATATGATGGTATTCTTAATTTGAGATCATCCTATGTTCTGGGGGGTGAAAACACAATTGCAAGTTTTGGAGCCGGGCTTATCGTAAAAAAGATAAGATTTGACTATAGTTATACATTGGAAAAAAACACCAGAGGAAGCAATAGATTTAGTATAGGTATTGTATACTGAAAATTTAACTTGCAAAATATTTTAAATTGGTTATAGTATCAATATGATATTACTTTAGTAAGGAGGAAACATTGTCACCACTTCAAGGGAATTTAGAAGATTTTGATATAACGGATATACTTGAACTTATAAATATTGGAAAGAAAGACGGTGCTTTAGAAATTAAATCAAATGAACATAATGGTATAATATATTTCGAAAATGGAATAGTAGTTGATGTTTCTGCCAATGAATATAAAGGTGATGATGCAATTCATTATATATTAAGATGGGAAACAGGTAGATTCTATTTTGATCCTCATAAGAGGACAACTATGAAGACAGTAAATATTCCGATTCAGAAATTGATGCTGGATGCCGCAAGGCAGCTTGATGAATGGAAAAAAATCGAAGAAACAATACCGTCAGTCAATGTAATTCTTAAATTGAATGAAAACCCCAAAACAGACGAAAATGAATTGACGATTAGTGATGAGGAATGGAGAGTTCTGTCTTTGGTCGACGGTGATTCAAGTTTAAAAGAAATTGCCAGAAAGATCAATAAATCCGAAATCGAAACAGGAAAAATCATTTATGATTTAATAGTATCCGGAATGATTGTAATTAGTGGGGAAAAAACCGATATTGAAGATGATGAAAATGAAGTAAACACCCCTGAAGATGAAGCAGATATGACCGAAGAAAATGAAGATAGTGAACAGAATAATAACTCAAGATATACTAAATCAAAAAAGAAAAAAAAGAAAGGGGGGTTATTTAGATTTTAGCAGAAGGAATAATTTTATAAATTCCACAAGATTCAATTCTTCTGCTCTTTTATCTGTTAATTCCTTAAAATAAAGATCATTGCCAATATTAAAATCGATATTATTTTTTAATTTTTTTCTGCGAGAATTAAAACAACTATATATGAATTTTACAAATGGTTTGTAATCATCGGAAGATAAGTATAATTGTCCCTTTCTTTGCAATAAAATAACGGATGAATCAACCTTTGGAATAGGATAAAAGACGTTTTTTGAAACATTGAATAATACCCTAATATCATAGAATAGTGATGTTATTACTGTAATTGCACCATATTCTTTACTTTTGGGTTTTGCGGCGAGTCTATTAGCTACCTCTTTCTGAATCATTAATATTGACCTGCTTACCGTAGGATAGAGATCTATAATTTTCCTAATTGTAAATTTGCTTATTGAATAGGGGAGATTGGAGATTATGCAAAAATTATTAAAGCAGCTAAAATCGTATTTTAAAAAATCTCCATTACAAATCGATACATTCGGGTATTTTGTTTTTAAATAATCGGATAAAATAGTATCTTTCTCTATTAAAAGTAAGTTATCATATGTTGTTATAAGATATTGAGTTAGAATTCCTAAACCCGGACCTATCTCGACAATCAGATTGTTTTTGTCGCATTTAACGGAAGATACTATCTTTTTGGCTATATTTTCATCAAAAAGAAAATTTTGCCCCATTTTTTTAGAAGGCACTAATTGTAGTTTTTTTATCTCCCTTTTAACATTCATCGAAATCGTAATTAAATGCGTTTTTAGTGTTTTTAAGCAGGATATTTTCTACATCCTGATGATTTGTTATCAATGATTCGGATAGAGTATTGAATATAAGTTTCAAATTAGATGGTTCATTTCTTTTTCCTCTAAATGGAACAGGAGAAAGATATGGTGCATCCGTTTCAATCAGTATTCTGTCTAAGGGCATTTCTTTTACAAGTGTTCTTAGGTTGGAATTCTTAAATGTAATTATACCTGTAATTCCATAGTATATATTAAGTTCATTGAATTTTTTAATATCATCCGAATTGCCTGTGTAACAATGTAAAATATCATTAAATCTATTATGCTCTTTAAGAATTGTATAGGTTTCATCAAAAGCATCTCTCGTATGTATAACAAGGGGTAAATTATATTTTGACGCAAGTTTTATATGTGCTTCAAAAAAATCTCTCTGTTTGTTTTTCGGTGAAATATCACGATAAAAATCAAAACCTGTTTCCCCTATTGCCAAAGGCTTTTTTTCCTTTACCAGATCATTTAGTTCTCTCATCATAGAAATCGAAGAGTTAACCGTATTATAGGGGTGAATACCATAAACAGGTTTTATTTCCGGATAATTTAATGACATTGTTTTAGCTTTAATACTTGACTCTATATCAAATCCGACAACAATAAACCGTTGTATCCCGCCCTTTTTGGCATTAGAGATGATATATTCAATATCATCCTTAAATTCATCCATTTGAATATGGCAGTGGGAGTCAATTAGCACTTGATCTCTACACCTGAAGATATATCCCTGTCGACAGTTAATAAAGACATGGTATTTGTATCACTGGCTGCAAGTAACATACCTTTGGATTCTATACCCCTTATTTTTGCCGGTTTCATATTCGATACGATAATAATTTTTTTTCCAATCAACTCTTCAATGTTGTAATGTTTTGCAATTCCTGCAATAATTTGTCTGTCTTCTTTTCCGATTCTGATAAATAATTTAACTAATTTATCCGTTTCGTTAACCCTTTCGGCATTTACTATTTCCGCTACCTTTAATCCTAATTTATGTATATCCTCTATCGTTACATAATCATCCTTTGTCATTTCAATATTATTCTTAATCTCCTTTTCGATATTACTATTATTCATTAATCTTTCCTCCTCTCTTCTTATGATCTTATCATCTATTTTCTTATATAATATACCGGGATTATTGAATCTTGTTCTGGGTTTAATGTTCAGTTTTGAAGCATTATCCCATGAGTTATTTTCCTGCTCAAGAGCATTTTTTATCTTTTTCATTCCTTCCGGAATTATAGGTGTAAAAAGTGTTGAAATCGTATTTATAAGGTTTGTCAGAAGATAAAGAGTCGTAGCACATTTCCTCTTATCCTCTTTTATCAGAACCCATGGTTTTTTAAAATCAAAATATTTATTTCCTTCCCTAGCCAAATTCATCAATTGAAATGTAGCTTGCCTAATATGAAATTTTTCAAACAATGAACCTATATCTTCGGATGCATTATTTATGGACTGTATAAGCTTATTATCCGTATTATCAAATGTATCGGGTTCCGGAACCAGACCGTCGAAATATCTGTTTATAAATACATATGTTCTGTTTACAAGGTTTCCTAAAATATCAGCTAATTCACCATTTATTTTTGCCTGGAATTCTTTCCATTTGAAATCCATATCACTATTTTCCGGCAAATTGGCAGCTAAATAATATCTTAAAAAGTCAGCAGGGAAAACATCCAAAAAATCTTTCACCCATATTGCCCAATTCCTACTTGTACTTATTTTTCTTGATTCAATATTAAGAAATTCATTTGCAGGTATCTCAGAAGGCATTATTATTTCATTATTATATCCTAAAAGCATTGCAGGCCAAACAATAGCATGAAAAACAATATTATCTTTTCCTATAAAATGAATTAGCTTTGTATCCTTTCCAAACCAATATTCTTTCCATAATTCCGGTTTTCCAATCTCATTTGCCCATTCGATTGTTGATGATATGTAGCCAATAGGTGCATCGAACCATACATATAATACCTTCCCTTTTGCATCATCCAAAGGTACGGGAACACCCCATTTCATATCTCTTGTAATTGCTCTTGATTTTAATCCCTCTTTAAACCACCCTTTTGCAAAACTTTTTACATTGGATTTCCATGTTTTTTTACTTTCAATCCAATCCTCTAATTGATTTTGCATTTTATCAAGAAGGAAATACCAATGATATGTTTTTTTAATCTTAGGTATTGTCCCGCATATTTTGCATCTTGCATTTATTAATTGTGTAGGTTCAATCCATTTACCACATACTTCACATTGATCACCTCTTGCATTTTCGCTGTGACAATACGGACATTCCCCTTCAATATATCTATCTGCAAGGAATCTTTCACATTTAGGACAATATAATTGCTGTCCTTCCTTTTTCTCAATTAATCCTTTTTTATGAATTTTAAGGAAAAACTCCTTTGCCATCTTATGATGTAACGGTGAGGATGTCCTTGAGAAATTATCAAAATCTATATGTAAATTTTCAAAATCCTTATAGATTTCTTTATGATACTTATCTACAATATCCTTAGGGGAGATTCCCAATTGTTCTGCTTTGATTGTTACAGGTATTCCATGTTCATCTGTCCCGCATATATGTATAATATCATTCCCCTTTAATCTGTTATATTTTGTGTATATATCCGCAGGAAGGTAAGCTCCTGCCAAATGTCCGATATGTAGTGGTCCGTTTGCATAAATCAGAGCACTTGTTACTAATATCCTATTCATTCCGCTCTCCTGCTAGGAAATATACTCCATTTATTCCTTCTGTTTAATTTTGCATATTCTTCAAGTGAAATTTTATAAATATTTCCATCCGAGTCTTTTACGGTTATCATCCTATTAAAGATTTCTTTTGATAATACAGTTGCTTTTCCTTTCTCTGTTAGTATAATTTCTTCAATATTTGGAAATGCAATATTCATCTCTTTGTAGAATTTATGTTCATAAGAGAGACAGCACATTAACCTGCCACAGGCTCCTGATAGTTTTTTAGGATTAAGATTAACTTGCTGATCCTTCGCGACTTGAAGAGTAATAGGTTCAAAATCTTTTAAAAATGAAATACAACAAAATGGTCTGCCACAAGGTCCAAGTCCGCCTAATCTCTTTGCATAATCCCTTACCCCTATTTGTCTTAATTCGATTCTTATTTTGAATATAGCTGCTAAATCCTTTACAAGATTACGGAAATCGATTCTATTATCAGCAGTAAAAAAGAATTTTATTCGTTTTCTGTCAAATTCAAGTTCGGTATCCACAGCTTTCATCGGGAGTTTATGTTCCTTAATCTTTTCCTTAAATATAACGAAAGCATCCTTTTCTCTGGCTCTATTTTCATACATCTTTTGTAAATCATTATTCTCGGCAATTTTTACTGTTTCAATTGTTTTGTATTTCTCGTTTTTCGAATCGTTGTATATATCCATAATTTTGCCAATTTCTGTCGATTTGTCCAATCTAAATATAATATGATGTCCTACAATAAGATTATCGGTTGTTGCCATTTTGAATTTTTCATTATATATATGATAATGTACTTTTATTATCATTATTAACCTCCAAAGATACTATAGAAAATTGTTCCCCATTCAATATCCTTCGATAGATTATAAACGCTGTTTTTTTCAACTGTAACTAATTTCTCAATAGCGGAATTCACGCTATCTATTGGTAATTTAAAATCATAATGGAAATATGTACTCTCATTGTCAATATAAAAATCACGCAAAACAATAAAAAAGATTTCTCTATATATCTGGTTTAAAATATCTAACTGATATTTATCTTTATAATTTTTTGGAATATCCGATATTAACCTGTTGAAATTTCTACTCTTCAATGATTCAATAATCGATTCCTTAACACTGTTAACATCATATGTTGAATATTTATGTAGTTTACCTGGACTTCCCTGAGACAGTAAAACGAGTGTATCAATATTCTCCTTGTCTATATTAAATTTTTCTATTATTAATTTCATATCATTATTATTTAATCCATTCATTAAAATTTTATAAGATCTGGATCTTATAGTTGGTAATAAATCCATTTCATTTGATGTCGTAAGAATAAAATAAACATTGTCGGGGGGTTCCTCAAGTGTTTTTAGTATCGCATTTTGTGATTCTTTTGTCATTTTTTCAGCATTTCTTATAATTACAACGAACCCCTCGTTATAAGCTGTTTTATATTTCAATTGTGAGATTATATAGTGAATAAGCCCAATTGGAATTTTTCCGGTCTTATTATTAATTTTTAATAATTCGATAAGTTTGAGATAATCTTCTAAATTGAAATCACCGTTGGATTTTGATCCCTTTATTTTTGAGGGGGCGATATATAATATATTTGTACAATTGAATATTTCCTCGTTAATGTTACAGGAATCCGTAATGGTTTTCGGAAGTTTTCGTTCGATGATTAAAGTTGCCATTGCTCTTGCAAATAAAAATTTCCCTATTCCACTATTTCCCGTTAACATAATTGCATGCGGAAGTTTGTCTTTTTTTAATAATTCGATGAAGCTATCTTTAGTAGTCGAATGTCCGATTATGTTATTGAATTTCATTTATTGATTAGCCAGTTTAAAGGATCTACGGTTTTTCCGTTAACCCTTATTTCAAAATGTAAAACCGAACCCTTTAGAGAACCCGTATCTCCGACTCTTCCTATTACTTCTCCTTGATAAACCTTGTCCTTTACTTGAACATCCATTGAGGACAGATGTGCATAAAGGGTATAGTAACCGCCATAATGATCGATTAGTATTACATTTCCGTAACCGAGAAATTTATCAGCGTATGCAACTTCACCGTAAGAAACGGTAGCTACAGGTGTGTTATATGGTGCTTTTATATCTATTCCATTGTTTTTTGTAGAGGTATGATATTTAGGATGCCTTTTTCTCCCGTATTTTGATACAACCTTTCCAATAATAGGCCATGGTAATTTTTTCCGCAATTTACCAAAATAACTTTTTTCTTTAACTTTTTGTTTTTTCCTTTGTGTTTCTAATTTTTGTATAATTCTTTGTAATTTTCTTCTTGATGATAAAAGTTCGGATTCCAATTTTTTTTGCCGGGATCTTTTCCTTCTTATAGTTCTTAGTAATTTTTTCTTTTCGGTTTTTTCTTTTTCAACTTCAATAAGCTCATTAGCAGTTTGTTTTTCAAGTTGATTTAACTGATCAATACTTCTTTCAATGTCAGACTTATATTTATTTAAATCGGATTTTAACAATTTAAATTCTTCATAAACTCTTTTATCAAGTTTTGCAATCAATGTAAGGTATCTCAACCTGTTTATTGCATCGGTGAATGTATAAGAGGAAAACAGAATATCGAATATGCTTATATTACCAAATTTGTAAATATACCTTAATCTTTTTATTAATATTATTTGATGGCTTATTATTAGAGAGTCTGTTCTACCAATTTTTATATTTAATGAATCGATATTGTCCGATAATATTTGCCTTTTTTTCTCCATCTGTTTTAATATCTGATTAGTTAAATCAAGTTCTTCATCGATATTTTGAAGGGTTGTTAAAATATCGAGCTCTTTCGATTTTAATATTTTCTTTTCCTTTCTAATATTTTTAAGTTTAGTTTGAAGATTTCTAAGTTTATTTTCAGCTGATTTAAGTGTTTCCATTTCTCCGAATAAAGAAAACGGGAGATTTAGAAATATAAATAAAGGTAAAAATAATAAATATCTATTTTTCATTGTGGTTATTTTACATTAAATTATGGAATTCTTCAAGTTAATTTTCCTTATATCTCTTTATAAAATTTATTGCCTTATTCTTTGTGTCGATTTTTCTCTCTATTTGCATTTTTATAAGCTCATCCTTTATGATAGCAATCTTTTTTGAAGGATTTAAGGTTAATATATTCATAATTTCATTCCCATCCAGTAGTGATTTTATTTCCTTTTTAGAATGTATTCCTATATATCTATTTATTTGTTTGGCAATACCGGATAATTTAGTGATTCTTGAATTAGTTGAAAGAGCATCAGCTATCGACAGGCAGATAGCATCTTCGATATGTCCATCACAATCTCTAATGAATCTATAAATTGCATGATCCGATAATTTCTCTATACGAGTAAAAAGGTGTGATCGCATATGATTTTTTACAAGCATTCCGAGGTAATTTGCAAGTACATTGCTTAGAGATAAACTATTCCTTGCGAATAAAATAGCAATTTTACTCCCTACAATTTCATGATTATAGAAATGAAATTCATTATCCGTTACATATCTCTTTGTATATAATTTGCCTACATCATGTAATAAAGCGGACAATTTCAAGACAGGGATATCATAAATACTATCAACATTTATAATGCCTTTACCATTATTGTTAAGAAAATCCTCCATTTTCATATATGTATAAAGAGAATGTTCCATAAGTGTTTCTGCCGGTGGTTTATCATGTTTATATGCCTTCATTTTTTTTATATCTTGGAAAATATTTTCTAAAACATCCGTTTCGATCATCTCTTTTATAATTTTATAGGAATTCGGATGTATAATGATTTTACTGAGTTCCATCCAGATTCTTTCCCCCTTGGCATTGTTGAGCAAATAACTATATTTTTGTATATCATTTATAAGTGTATTCGAAAATTCGTAATCGTTGTATAATTTAAATCTAAAAGATCTAATAATTCTTAAAGGATCGTTTCTAATCGAATATTTTGTAATTGGGTCGAGGAGTTTTTCTTTTGTATCCGAAAGTCCGGTCGATGTCGAGATTATTTCTGCTTTTTTGTTATCGATAAGTTCATTAAGGTTTAATCCAAGTGAATTAACAGAAAAATCTCTACTATTAAGATTATCAATAAGAGAACCCTTTAAAGGTGAAAAATCCAGAACCAATTCTTGATCGATATCAATTCGAATAAGAGGATTAATTCTGTTTTCAATCCATGCAATTTTTAGTTGATGATTTTTTTTTAAGAATTCTACGATTAAATGTATAGGCGTATCGGTTATAATATCATAATCAGCAGGAGTAATATGGTTTAACATATCCCTTATAGCCCCACCCGTTAAATAAAAACGAGTTTCAACCGATCGAAATTCTTTAATAACCTTAATAAATCTTTCATCGAATTTATCAAGATATATTATATTTTTCATAGATATAGTTATCATTATTTAGGTTTAATGTCAAGAGATGGGGAAAACCACGGAGAGGGAGAGAGATCTACCACGAATTCACGAA